>JAICGQ010000379.1 GCA_025923035.1 Pyrinomonadaceae bacterium
CCACTCGCGACCGAAAGCCGAAGTCGACAGTGCTGACGCGTTATTGGACACAGCGTCACCTCGGCTTCAGCACGCAACGCAAAGGGAAAGTCGCGATATTGAGAATCGACGCGTTTACGCAAAGCGTCGCGCTGGAATTCTCGAAAGCGCTGCCGGACGTGCTGAAAGACGCCGACAGCATCGTGCTCGACTTGAGATACAACGGCGGCGGCGACGCCGAAGCGATGGCCGACGTCGCGTCGCTGTTTCTCGACGACGGCATCAACCTCGGCAAGTTTGCGGATCGTTCCGGCGCGTCGTTTGAATTGCAAACCTACTCGAAACGGCTCTGGCGTGTGCCGCAACTGTCGCGCATCAAGCTGCCGCTCGTCGTTCTCACGAGCGAAAGCACGTCGAGCGCGGCGGAGATCATGGTCGCAGCGCTGCAAACTAAAGGACGCGCTCGCGTGATCGGCGCCGGCACGTGCGGCTGCGTGCTCGCCATCCGCAACAGACACCCGCTTCCCGACGGCGGGATTCTCGACGTCAGCGAGTTTGACTATCGCACTGCCAACGGCGTGCGACTCGAAGGCAACGGCATCAAACCCGATGAAACCATCGCCCCTACACGCAACGACATCTATTCCCGCCGCGACCCCGCGCTCGAAGTCGCGAAGCACGTCTTGAACGGCAGGTAAACCTACTGATGCTCTATCTGTCACAAGTGCTCGGGCGACCGATACGCGACCTCGAGGGACTGCGCGTCGCTAAAGTGACGGACGTCATCGTGCGTCTTGGCGATGACGATCATCCGCCGGTCACAGGGCTCGTTGCGCGATACCGGCGACGCGATTTCTTCCTTTCACGCTGGCGCATCACCGAGTTGAACGAACAGGGTGTGCGACTCAATTCCGACATCCTCGACCTGCGCCCGTTTGTCCGTCGTGAAAGTGAAGTGTTGCTCAAACGGGACGTGCTCGATAAGCAATTGATCGACGTCGATGGAAAGCGAGTGGTGCGTGTCAACGACGTGCAGATCATTCAAGCCGCCGGAGACTGGCGCGTGACTGGCGCTGACGTGAGTCTTCAAGGTCTGTGGCGACGACTCGCGCCCGCCGGATTTGCCGGAACACGCACGCCGGTTGAAGTGCTGGACTGGGCTGACGTCGGATATCTCGCCACCGACGCCGCGACCGTGCAGTTGAAATCGTCAAGCGACAAACTCGCGCGGCTGCATCCGGTCGAGATCGCGCGACTCGCCGAGGCGCTCTCGTATCATCACGGATCGGAAGTTGTTGAATCGCTCGACGACGAAACAGCAGCCGAAACGCTCGAAGAGATGCCCGCCGAACGACAGGCAAAGATACTCGGCGACATGGACCAGGAGCGGGCCGCCGACATTCTCGAATGGATGTCGCCAGACGAAGCCGCCGACGTGCTCGGCGATCTTCCCGAAGAGAAAGCGGAAGAGTTGCTCGGACTGATGGAGCACGACGAGCAGGCCGACGTTGCGGAGTTGCTTCCTTACGAAGACGACACGGCGGGCGGGTTGATGACGACGGAGTTTGTCACGCTGCCGCGCGCGCTCACGGTTGGCGAAGCGCTCGCGCGATTGCGCGAGATGGCGGAAACGCCAAACATGATCTATTACCTGTACGTCGTCGAGGAAGAAAACTCGTGGAGGCTGCTGGGTGTAATAGCACTGCGAAGTTTGATCTTGGCGGATCCGTCGATGCCGCTCGAAGAAGTTATGCGCACAGAGTTTCAGCGTGCCGACCCGAATGAGCCGGCGCGCGACGTCGCGCAAAGAATTGCTGAGTACAACCTGCTGGCGCTTCCCGTTATTGATGAGTCTGGCGATATACTCGGCATCATCACCGTAGACGATGCGATGGAGATCCTTTTACCAAAGGACTGGCGTCAGCGTCTGCCGCGGTTATTTGGTTAATAAGAACACGGATGAAGGACGGAGAACCTCCAAGTGGCAGAACCACGAGCAGCAGTTCGAGCTGCAGGGCGTCGTCTGATGCGGCGTGGGGCTTCCGGTGTGCGGCGCACCGTCGCGCGCCGCAAACGCCTGCTCATGTTCGTTGCCATCCTTGGTCCGGGAATGATCACCGCCAACGCCGGCAATGACGCCGGCGGCATCGCTACGTTCGCGTCGTTGGGCGCAGAGTTTGGTTACTCACTTCTCTGGATCCTGATCCCAATCACAATCTCACTCGGAATTGTTCAGGAAATGTGTGCCCGCATGGGCGCGGTCACCGGCAAAGGACTCGCCGATCTGATCCGCGAACGTTTCGGCGTGCGCTGGACCGCCTTGGTGATGCTGGCATTGCTGGTCGCAAACGCGGGCGTCACGGTTTCGGAATTTGTCGGCATCGCCGCCGCCGCTGAGCTGTTCGGAACTTCTCGTTTCATCGTTGTGCCACTGGCCGCGATCGCGATCTGGTGGCTCGTCGTGAAAGGATCGTACAAGAAAGTCGAACGAGCGTTCCTGCTGATGTCCCTGGTGTTTCTCGGCTACATCGTTTCCGCCTTTTTATCGAAACCTGACTGGGGCGCCGTTGCTGTCGGTCTCGTCAAACCATCGTTCCGCATGGAACACGCGTTTCTCTTCGCGTTCGTCGCCGTGATTGGTACGACGATCTCGCCGTACATGCAGGTGTTCGTCCAATCGTCGGTCGTCGAAAAAGGCGTAACGATCGACAATTATCAAAAGACAAAGATCGACGTGTGGGTGGGAACGATCTTCGCGATTCTGATCGTCTTCTTTATAGTCGTCTCAACAGCAGCGACTCTTAATAAGGCCGGCATTCAAGTGAACACTGCCGCCGACGCAGCGCACGCGTTGCGACCACTCGCCGGACGTTACGCGCAAACGCTGTTTGGTCTCGGCCTGTTTGGCGCTTCGATGCTGGCGGCCGGAGTGTTACCGCTCGCCACCGCTTACTCGATCGCCGAAGCGCTGGGATTTGAGAAAGGCGTTTCCCGAAGCTTTCGTGAAGCGCCGATCTTTCTTGGCACCTTCACGTTTCTGGTTGCCGTCGGTGCGCTGATCGCAGTGATTCCAAACCTGCCGCTCATTCGCGTGTTGCTGGTGACGCAGGTCATCAACGGGCTGCTGTTGCCGGTGGTTCTGTTTGCCGTATTACGGCTGGTGAACGATCGCGAGTTGATGGGCGATCACGTCAACGGCCTGCTCTACAACGTGCTGGCGTGGGCGACGGCAATTATCGTCACGATCCTTTCGCTGGCGTTTATATTGATAACGGTGATAAAAGAGTAACTCGCTTCCTGCGGAGGAATACATAGCCGGTGTCTCGTCCGCGTTTCACTAGTAGGACCACTTTCTTCGTCGCCGCGTCAGCAGCGGTATTACTCGCCGCTTATCTCTTCTGGTCGTTCGAGCCCGACGTCAGAGCGCTGTTGGAACGGCGAATGGGCGACAATCCGTCGCCGTCCGTCGACACCATGATCAGCACCATCAAGCTGATCCTGCTCGGGATCGGTGGCTACCTGCTGGTGCGTGCGCTCAATTTCTTCTTCTTCGCACTGGCGTTTCGACTCAAGCGATTCGACGCACCGACTCTCGTCCGCAACATCTTCACGATCATCGCCTTCACGATCTTTTTTCTGGTCACGTTTACGATCCTCTTCCCTGACGTAAACGTCGGCGCGCTGTTTACGACGTCAGCCATCTTCGGTGTGATTCTCGGTCTCGCGCTCCAGGACACGCTGGGAAATTTCTTCGCCGGAATCTCCTTGCAGGCCGATCGGCCGTTTCAGGTCGGCGACGTGATCACGATGGGGGCGCAGCGGCATACGGGTGTAGTCGAAGAGATCAGTTGGCGAGCGATCAAGATCCGAACGTTCACCAATCACGTCGTTTTAATGGCGAACAGCACCGCCGCGAAGGAGCCGATCGAGGTCTTCCCACGCGACAACCTGAACGCGAGGGTAGTGTTCTTCAACACGCTTTACACAGATTCGCCCGCCAAAACGATTCACGTGGTGCGCGAAGCCGTGCGCGAGACGGACAACGTCTCTCAAAAAGTGACTCCCGTCGTGCGGATCCGGAACCTGGGCGACAACGGTGTCGACTACGAAGTGAAATACTGGGCCGAAGACTACGCCAAGTTTAACGACACCGACGCGCTGATCCGGCAACGCATCTGGTACGCGTTCCGGCGCGCCGGTTTGAATTTCGCCTACCCGACGCGAACGCTTTACGTCGAACGTCACAGCGCCGCCGCCGTGCGTGACGGTAAGGACGGCGCCATTGTGGAACGTCTCGCCGCCGTCGATCTCTTCGCTCCTTTATCAGTTGAGGAGACAGGAATGTTGGCGCAAGCGGCCGTCCGACACGTCTTCGCGCCTGGCGAGATGGTGATTCGCGCCGGCGATCCAGGGTCGTCGATGTTTGTCGTCCATAACGGCCGCGTTCAGGTCCAGGTCAACGATAACGGCCGCCCCCGAACCGTGGCGACGCTAAACGAGGGCGACTTCTTCGGCGAGATGGCCCTTTTTACGGGCGAACCCAGGACCGCCAACGTCGTCGCAGTCGAGGAAACCGAGGTCCTCGAAATCGGCCACGCCGCCATGAAAGGCGTGTTCGCCAACAACCCCGATCTCGTCGAATCCCTGAGTTTCATCATGGCCGAGCGCCGCCAGGGACTGACCAGCCAAGCCGATCCGGGGGCCGCAACAGCCAACTCGAAAGCCGGTCTCCTGTCCTCTATCAAGCGCTTTTTCGGCATTTAAAA
>JAICGQ010000380.1 GCA_025923035.1 Pyrinomonadaceae bacterium
AATGCTGGCGCCGGGCATCGGTTCGCCACGCTCGTTAACGACTTGACCGGTGATCGCGCCGGTGGCCACTTCACTCGAGCTCTCTGGAGTCGGACTCGGTTGTTGGGCCAGGGCCGAAGCGCACGTGAGGACCAGCAGAACAAAAGTAGTTGCGAGGATTGAGAATTTTTCTTTCAACATTGGTCTATCTTCTAATCTGGGCTTCTAATCATGGCTTCGGCTGTTGCGGCGGCGTTAGATTCACTACGACACTGACTTCGTTAACGACGCCCTCCTGAACATTGACGTCACGTGTAAAGGTCGCTTGTTTCTGCCCTGGTGCAAAAACCGATACCTGCACTTGATAAACTCCGGTGGCTACTCCCTCCATCAGAAACTGACCACGCGCGTCGACGGGCGCGCTGGCGACTCCTGTGGGTGGCGTTCCAGCTTTAAAGAGCCGTGCAATCAGGCGCGTGTTCTCAGGCAATGGTCCGTTCTCGATCTTCACGACGCCATGAATCGACGCCGTCCCATAAGCCACGAAAATGCGCACGCCGGTGAGTTGATCACCCTCCTTGACCTCTAATCCACGCGGCAGGATAGCGCCGTTGTGTTCCACTCTTAATAACGTGTAGCCTTTGGGTTGAGTCATACCCATCTGCGCGGTCAACCAGAGATTCAACTGGCCTGGAGCTAAGCCCGGCAGGCGAAACGTCCCGTCAGCACCGATTGCGGAAAACGTCGTCGATCCCATACCGGCCGAACCCTGCGGCGTGGAAACGAAACCGCGCAATTGCAACTCGGTCAGCTTTGCGAATGCCTTCCTGTCCTCTGGTTCAAGGACAACTACTCCGGAGATGCTCGCCCCCTTCATCAAGCGGATCGTCAAACCGCTTACATCCGAGTCGATGATGTCAAATGTCACCGAGTCGGCGCGCATTTCCGGATCCGGGTTGCCAAAGAGCGCGACCCCATACTTACCCGGCACTAAATTCTCGGCTAAGAAATCACCCTTTGCGTTTGATAAGCCGTTACCCTCTATGTACTCAAATCTGTCGCCAGATCGTCGCTGAAACGCGAAGCGGATGTTCGGAACCGGCGTGCCTTTTTCATCGACGACGCGGCCGCTGGCGGTGAAGGTTTGCACCGGCGGTCCCAACGTGATGTCCACGTTGTTCGCCTCGCTACCTTCTTTCACCTCGATGATCGTTGCTTTGGCGTGATCCGTCGCGTCCGGATGGAAGACCTGTTTGTAGATCAAGCGCGACGGTTGGTAGTAGTTGCCGGCGTAAATATCGTCACCGCGTCCACTGGAAACCTTGTAGCGTCCGGCTGCGAGACCGTAGAAACGATAGACGCCGCGATCGTCTGTTTGCTGATTCGTCGCCGCGTAGATCTGCCGTAACGGTTGTTGCTGAAAATCGCCGGCGCGAAAGACATAAACCTGCTGTTGGACAAGCGGACGCCCATCCGCATCCGTGATCTTTCCGGTGATCACACCGCCACGCACAAGCGAGAAGTTGATGTCCTCGACGCTTTCATCTTCCCCGACCACGACACTCTTGCCGCGTGACCAGCTTACGTCGGGGTTAACGTAAGCGGGCGCTGAGGGGAAGATCTCGTACGAGCCGGCCGGGACGTTGTTGATGTGATAGACGCCTTCCTGATCTGTTACCCCGCGATAAAACTTTCCCTGCGAGATGGCCATGCCCTGGGGGGCTCGCAAACCAACTGTCACTCCGACCGCCGGCTTGTCTTTGATCGTTACTCGTCCCGAAACACTGCCGCGTGGAATTTTGGCCGATGGTTTGGGCGGCGCTTGCGCCTGCAAGGAAGCCGGTATGCACAAGACTGCGAACAGAATCAGCGCGCAAAACCGATGGGAGGAACTCATGCAGTTTGCTCCTTGGGCGAGTTGAGGTGCGGGCGCATCATAGCCGAAGACGGTTCACGGTAAAAGCTTTATTCGTGTTACTTGAGTTACGCGGGTATGTTAGGATCGCGCGCGCGATGGCTCATCTGAAAATCACCGACGCAAGCGGTCGTCAATGGCAATTTAATTTCCTGCCCAAAACCACTTGCACCATCGGCCGCGCGCCTGACAACTCGGTGGTCCTTGATGATCCACGCGCCTCTCGCTACCACGCGCACATCACACAGTCCGAAGACGGCATCTTCACGATCATCGACGGCGCGATGGTCAACAACCAGCTCCGCCGCAGCGCCAACAAAGTTTTTATCAACGGTGAACCACGCTTCGATCATCAGTTGAAGAACGGCGATCGCATCACGATCGGCGCCAGTACGTTGCGCTTCGAGCAACCGGTCGAGGAACGGACCACCGACGTCCGTTACGACGACAAGCCGCTTGGTCACACGCAGTTGCTGATCTCCGCCAGCGACGTGATGTCGACTGTGCTGCGTTCGAAGGAGGAAGTTTCGGCGCCGGCCCAGCGCGACAAAGTGCTCGAGTCGTTGCAACGGAAAGCAAACATTCTGACGGCGCTTTACGAGATGAGCAAAACGCTCGGATCGGTGTTCGATCTCAACGCCATCTTCGAAAAAGCGACTGACATCATTTTCCGATCCACACCTGCAGATCGCGTCGTCGCATTGCTCGCCGAACCGGGCGAAGCCGAAGACGGGAAACTGACGCCGATCGCGATGCGCGCCCGCGACAACAAACTAGAAGCCCATGCTCGTCGCCTTTCAATCGGACGCACGATCACACGCAAAGTCATGAGAGATCGCGTCGCACTGCTGTCGCAGGATGCCGCATCCGACGAGCAATTTGCGGGTGTCGATTCGATTGTGTCGCAGGGTGTGCGTTCGACAATCTGCGCGCCGCTCGTGACGGAGTCGCGTGTTCACGGCGCGTTGTATGCGGATCGTCTCGATCCGTTTGCGGCGTTCAAGCCTGACGATTTGGAACTTATTAGCGCCGTGGCTGCACAGGCGGCGGTCGCTGTCGAGAATGCTCGCGCGCACGAGCGACTGGCGCGTGAAGAAGTCGCCCGGGCGAACTACAGCCGGTTTCTTCCGGAATACGTCGTCAAGCAGATGCTGGAGAATCCCGAGTCGTTCAAACTCGGCGGCGTCAGTCAGACAATCACGATTCTCTTCGCCGACATTCGTGGTTTTACGCGCATCTCGGAACACGCGCCCGCGGAAAAGATCGTCAGTTTGCTCAACCGGTATTTCTCGGCGATGACCGACATCATCTTCGCGCACGGCGGCACGCTCGATAAATATCTTGGCGATGGTCTAATGGCTCTGTTTGGCGCGCCCACCGCAACGCCGGATGATGCATCCAATGCCCTGAACGCCGCTGTCGCCATGCAGCGCCGGCTGATGGGTATCAATCGCGAGTTGCGCGACGAGGGTTTTCCGGAGATTGGCGTCGGTATGGGCCTGCACACGGGCGAGGCGATCATCGGTTACATCGGATCCGATCGGCGTTCGGAGTACACCGCGATTGGCGATACGGTTAATACGTCCTCACGGCTGGAGTCGAATGCGCGTGGTGGTGAGATTCTCATAAGTGATGCAACAGCCCAGGCTGCTCATAGTCGTTACAAGTTGGTGCCGCGCGATCCGATCATGGTGAAGAACCGCGAGCAACCTGTACTGCTGTGGGAGGTTGATTGGCAAAAGGCAAGCGGTGCGTTTTAACACGAAGAGCCCGCTGTCGGATCTCACGAGGGTTTTTCAAACATCGACCTCTCGCTTGAGGCTTGCAACGGACCTCTGGCGGATCTTAGGGTCGAGTGTTTAAGCAATTAGGGTTTCACAGAACAAGGGTGTACACGGATAGGTTTTTATGTCGTTTATAGGCAGGACCAAGACTTTCCTCAGCCTCAGTGGCCTGCGCAACCTTGTCTCCGATTCAGTGGCGATCGACATGGGGTCGGCGAGCACGATCATCGCCGTGCGTGGCCGTGGTGTCGTCGTTGATGAGCCGTCGGTGGTTGCGGTCAACAAGCTTAATGGCGAAGTAATCGCCGTCGGCAATGAAGCGCACAAGATGCAGGGCCGTGAAGCGCGCGACGTCACCGTCATTGCGCCTTTGGTTGACGGCGTCGTCGCAGACTTCGAACGGACCAGGACGATGCTGGACCACTTCGTACGCGAAGCGCGCAGCGGGTTGTCGCACTTCAGCCGTCGCGCGATCATGAGCGTTTTGTCGGAAGTGACGCAGGTCGAGCAGCGCGCGCTTCTGGCGGCGGCTGAAGAGGCGCGAATCAGCAAGGTTTACATGATCGAAGAAGGACTCGCGGCGGCGATCGGCGCGGGCGTTCCAATGAATGATGAACATGCGGCGGCGGTGGTCGATATTGGTGGTGGTACGACAAACGTCGCGGCGATCATCAGCGGATCGATCATCGCATCGCGGGCAGAGCGGTTGGGCAGTTCCGATATCGATCTCGCAATCATGGACCGCTTGCGGCGTCACCGGGGTCTAACGATCGGCGCACAGACAGCGGAGCGGATCAAATTGGAGTTGAGTTCCGCGATTGAACCAGCGGATCCAAGTAAAGCGATCAGCGTTCGCGGACGCGACGTGCAGACGGGCAGTCCGGGTGCGGTCGATATCACAGCGGGTGAAGTGCATACGATCGCGATGCCGATCATCCGTCGCATCGCGTCGGAAGTGCGGACGATGTTGACGGAACTGGCGCCGGAAGTTGCAGGCGACGTCTA
>JAICGQ010000381.1 GCA_025923035.1 Pyrinomonadaceae bacterium
TACGTCGATGCGGCGCGTTTTGGAGAATGACAAACGGCAACTCATTGTTTCGATACCTGTTAAGATGGATGGCGGCGACGTGCAGGTGTTCGAAGGTTATCGCGTGCAGCATAACATCGCGCGTGGTCCAGCAAAGGGCGGCATTCGCTACCACCCGAACGTCACGCTCGACGAAGTGAAAGCACTCGCTGCATGGATGACGTGGAAATGCGCAACAGTCGGCATTCCTTACGGCGGCGGCAAAGGCGGCGTGATTTGCGATCCGAAGAGCCTCTCGCGAAACGAGCTCGAACGCCTGACGCGGCGCTACGCTTTTGAGATCGCTCCGATCATTGGTCCCGATCGTGATATTCCCGCACCCGACGTTTATACCGACGAACAAACAATGGCGTGGATTATGGACACGATCTCGATGGTCCGTGGGCATACAGAACTCGGCGTCGTAACGGGCAAACCGATCTCTCTCGGCGGCTCGCAGGGACGTGCCGAAGCAACCGCGCGTGGTTGTCTGTATGCACTACGCGAAGCTTGCCGCGTTAAGGGCATTAGTTTGAAGGGCGCGCGGGTGGCGATTCACGGCTTTGGAAACGCGGGCGCGAATATCGCGCGGCTGGTTGCGGAAGATGGTGCGAAAGTCGTGGCGGCATGCGACTCGAAAGCGGGAGTTTGTTTGGAGAGTGGTGTCGACATCGTGCAGGCCTTGAAACACAAAGCCGAAACGGGCTCACTGGCAGGACTGCGTGGCTGCAAAGAAGTGTCGCCTGACGATATGGTTGGAATTGATTGCGACATCCTCTTACCATCCGCACTGGAGAACTTCATCACTCTCAAGAATGTCGGGAAAGTTAAAGCGAAGATCATTGCCGAGCTGGCGAATGGTCCAACGACGCCGGGCGCCGATCGAGTGTTGGAAGACGAGGGCGTGTGCCTGATTCCTGATATTCTGGCGAACGCGGGCGGAGTCACCGTGAGTTACTACGAATGGGTGCAGGATCAGTATTCGTTCTTCTGGTCGGAACGCAAGATCAACGACACTCTCGAGCAAACCATTCAAACAGCTTTCAATTCAGTGTACGAGACTGCCGAGCGTTACAACACGGACCTGCGGACGGGAGCTTATATCCTTGCGGTTGGTCGCGTGGTAGAAGCAACGAGTGTGAGGGGGATCTTCCCATAAGAAACATGGCAGGCAGGATCACAGTTTACGAAAAGCCCACTTGAACGAAGTGTCGCGAGATGGACAAGCTGCTCCGTGAGAGTGGCATTCCGTTTGAAAAAGTTAATTACTACATCGAGCCGCTGAGCCGAAAGAAACTCACTGAACTGATTCGCAAAACGAAGCTGAAGCCGCGAGATCTCTTGCGTAAGAGTGAGCCGATCTACAAAGAGCTCGGTCTCGCGAAAGGCGACTTCAGCGACAGCGAGTTGATCGACTTGATGATCGAACATCCGGATCTGCTTCAACGTCCGATCGTCGAGCGAGGTGATCGCGCGGTGCTCGGGCGTCCGACTGAAAACGTGAAAGAGTTGTTATAGTTTTTCTCGCAAAGGCGCAAAGAAGAATTTGGATTAAACTTTGCGTCTTTGCGCCTTTGCGTGAGAAATTCTGTTTAGAACCTGACGTTAACCGATTGAAGAAAGAAACACTTTTCGTCTGTCAAAGCTGTGGGCACAAGTCCGGCAAGTGGTTGGGCAAGTGTCCTGAATGTGGCGAGTGGAATTCCGTCGTTGAAGAAAAAGCTCGCAAGCCGAGTGGCCGAAACGGATTTCAACTCCGCGATGTTACAGCGATCGCCTTCACCGAGATCGAACCGCAGGACGACGTCCGCATTCCTTCCGGTGTCACTGAATTTGATCGCGTCCTCGGTGGTGGCATCGTACCCGGCACACTCGTCTTGATTGGCGGCGATCCGGGTATCGGTAAAAGCACGCTGCTCCTTCAGGTCGCGGACAAGCTGAGCGCCGCCGGCTCCTTCGTGCTTTACGTCTCGGGCGAGGAATCCGAGCGTCAGATAAAGTTGCGCGGCGAGCGGCTCGCAGTCGAAGCTAAAAACGTCTTTCTCCTGCCTGAAACTAATCTCGAAAACATCATCAACGAAATCGAACGGCTCAAGCCCGGCGCGATCATCGTCGATTCGATCCAAACTGTTTTCTCGAGCGTGATTGAATCGGCGCCCGGATCGGTTTCACAGGTCAGGGAAGTCGCGCATCAGTTTCTTTTACTCGCGAAGAACCGCGGCATTCCGATCTTCTTAATCGGACACATCACGAAAGAAGGTTCGATCGCAGGTCCAAAGATCCTCGAACACATCGTCGATACGGTTCTCTACTTCGAAGGCGAGCGCCATCACAATCATCGCATCGTGCGCGCGGTGAAGAACCGTTTTGGCGCGGCGAATGAGGTAGGTGTTTTTGAAATGACGGGTGCGGGCTTGATGCCGGTGGCCAATCCGTCGCAAATGTTTTTACAGGAACGGCCGCAGAACGTCGCCGGTTCGATCGTCACCGCTTGCATGGAAGGCACGCGACCACTGCTCGTCGAGATCCAGGCTCTTGTTTCAGGGACCAGGTATGGAACCGGTCGCAGGATGACGCAGGGCCTGGATCAGAATCGAGTTGCGTTATTGATCGCGATGCTGGAGAAGCGAGCGAGTTTGCAACTCACGGGCGACGACGTGTTTGTAAACATCGCCGGTGGTTTGGAGGTTGACGAACCGGCGGTTGATCTCGGCGTTGTGACGGCGATTGTTTCCAGTTTCAAAAATATGACCGTCGATCCGCACACTGCTGTGTTTGGAGAAGTGGGATTGACGGGCGAAGTGCGTGGGGCGATGCAGGCATCAGTGCGCGCACGCGAAGCGCAGGCACTCGGTTTCAAAAAAATCGTAATGCCCTCCTCAAACGTCCCCGGCCTCGAACGATTACTCGGCGTCCGAATCGTCGGCGTCCGTTCCGTCGACGACGCTCTGAATGAATTATTCTAAATCCGCGTTTTCAATCCGTTTATCCGCGTTCATAAAACTTCACAACAAGGTCATCGCCGATCGACTTTGAATCCACCTCTTTAAATCCGTCCAAATAACCTTCCGGCATGAACGCATCGGCGCCGCTCACAGTTAACGGCACTTCCGTGATGATCCACTTCTCGATGTGCGGCTGAAACGCCTGGTAAATCTGCGCGCCTCCGATCACGAACAGATCCGTTGTGAGTGAGTTGTTGAATGAGATGACGGAATCAACGTCAGTCAACACAAGCAGCGAGTCTTGAGGCTCAATGTTTGGGTCGCGGCTAAGAACGATGTTCAGCCTGTCTTTGAGTGGCTTACCGATTGTGAGCCACGTCTTGCGGCCCATCACCACTGCGTGTCCAGTAGTCGTCTCTCGAAAAAACTTCATGTCAGCGGAATAGTGCCAGGGAAGCTTGCCGCCTTTTCCGATTGCGTTTTTTCGATCGACTGCTGCGATGCCGATGATCATGAGTACACTATCTCACAACACGCGCACGCACACAGAGAAATTTTTATTGCGACTGATGAGACTAGACGGCGACGGGCGCTGCGATCTTGCCGTGTGATTTGTAACCGATCAAGTTCAGGTGTTCGTATTTTACGGCAAGCAAACCTTCGAGTCCGCGCAACTTATTCTCCGGATCGTTGATCTTCAACTCCGGCAACGGCAAAGGATCGCGCGAGAGTAGTTGCTGGACCTGTTCGAGATGATTTTTGTAGATGTGGTAATCGCCTAAGGTGTACACGAAGTCTCCAACTTCCAACTCCGTGACATGCGCGATCAGGTGAGTCATCAATGCATACGAACTGACGTTGAAAGGTACGCCGAGGAACGCATCAGCGGAGCGTTGGTAAAGCTGGCAGTGAAGAATGCGTCCATTCTCAACCTTGAACTGAAACAGAGTGTGACATGGCGGAAGATCGACATTGTCGGCTTGTCGTGGATCCCAGCCGGTGACGATTAGTCTTCGTGAATCAGGGTTGGTGCGGATCATCTCCAGGAGTTTGGCGATCTGATCGACGCCATTCTTCTCCGGATAATCGCCGCCGAACGATCGCCAGAGATAACCGTAGACAGGACCAAGATCGCCGGCCGGCCGCCCAAATTTTTCCGTGTGAGCTTCATCGGCCCACTCGGCCCAGATATCGACGCCCCTGGCGCGCAGGTTTGTTTCGCTGGTATCGCCGGACAAGAACCAAAACAATTCTTCCGCGATCCAGCGAAACGGAACACGCTTGGTAGTTACAATCGGAAACCCCTGGCGCAGATCGAATCGTGTTTGAAACCCGAAGTGCGAGATCGTGCCGACACCCGTCCGGTCGCGGTGTTCGCCGCCATGCTGCAAAATCGATTTCAGCAAATCGTGGTATTGTTTCATCCTGTCTAAATATACATGCACATGAAAAAATATCGAATCGGCTTCATCGGATTTGGGAACGTCGGACGCGCACTCGCAAAACTATTCGTCTCGAAATCAACCGAGCTCCGCGATCGGTACGAGATCGAATGGCAAATCGCGGGTGTCGCGACAAGGCGGATGGGTTGGCGCGCTAGTGATGACGCAATCGATGTGACGACGTTGCTTGGCGGCACTGATGACACAGCGAGTGTGCCAGGCATCGACGAGTGGTTGGCGATCGCGAAACCTGATGTGGTGTTTGAAACGA
>JAICGQ010000382.1 GCA_025923035.1 Pyrinomonadaceae bacterium
AAACGACTTGAACTCGCGCTGCGCGGGCATGGTCCACGTTTGACGACAATGCGCCGCGAAACACCGCTCGAGTACGCCGTGTGGATCAAGAAAGTCGAAGAGTTTGCCCGCGCGGCGCGCACCGAAGCGCTCAACACTTTCTACGGGCACACTGTCGTTCGCGAGCCGGAAAAAACAAAACCCAAAGAAATGCCAACTCCACCTCCGAAGAGTAATCAACCATGAAAAGCCGAACACTGATCGCCCTATCGTTCGTTCTGCTGTTGCTCATTCCAATCCAGGCTGCGTCTCAAAAGCGAGACCATCTCACGCCGCAGGAAGTAGACCTCGTGAAAGAAGCTCAGATTCTCGACAAGCGAATCGAGGTATTCATCAAAGCCGTCGACCGCCGCGTGATGGTCATCAACGGCACCGCTGCCGGAAACGCAAAGCAGTTAAAGAAGGACGCGGAGAAGTGGGGCGAACTGCCTTCCGGATCGCGTTTCGAACTCGTCGCCGACATTGCACATATCTACGACGAAGCGATCACAAATATTGACGACGTCAACCAGCGCGACGAGCACAATCCGTTGATTCCGAAAGCGCTGCGCAAGCTCGCAGCGTCGGTGACGACTATCATGGAGCAACTCAAACCGTTGAAGACGGAAGCAAAGACTGAGGCTGACATCGCCAGTCTGGAGTTGTTGAATGAAGACGCGCAATCGATCCTGTCGGCGGCAGGCAAACTCCCACCCGAGGTCGATAAGAAGGCCAAGAAGAACGAGAAGAAGTAGCGGCCTTGTGCTTGGTGCTTAGAGCTTTGTTCTTGGTTTGAAAGACAAAGTACTAAGTACAAAGCTCCAAGTTCAATCCCCGTGCGCTTGTTTCAGCGTGTTCGCCGCGCGCTTGATTGCCTGCACGATGTTTTCCAGTGATTCCTTCGCATTCGGTCCGTTGCGATCGTCGAGCGCCTGGCGGAAGTCGGTCAGCGGTTGCGCGGCGTATCCCGTGTAAAAACCCGGCGCGTAGATCTGGTGCTTGTACCACGCACGCCCTCGCAGTCCGCGCGGATCGATTAACTGTCGCTCGGTTTGAATCAGCGCGTCGTTGATGCGCAAAAGCCGCTGGCGGTCTGCATCACGCACCGCATCCTCTCGCAACTTGTTCACCCGTTGCGCCTCGTTCGCAAAGGCGTCAAGGGCTACATTCATCGACCTTTCATCAAACGAACTGCCGAGATTTCGTCGACCAGCGATGCGGACCGTTTCCGTGAAATACTCGCGAATCTGTTTCGCGTAGTCGGTGTAATCGAACTGCAACCCATCGGCGTCAGCAAGTCGCAACGTTAGCGTGCCCCACAGTTGCGCGGCCGCAACGTGATAAACGAAACCCGGATCGCCAAACTTGTCCATCCAGTAAAACGAGTCGTACGACGAATGGTAAACACCGTAGTCGCCGCCGAATCCCATATCAGTCGACGGAATACCGAGATGTTGTAGAAACGGCGTGTAATCAGAACCGGAGCCGAGTGGTCCAATTCGAGCTTCAGTCGTTGGCTCTCCTTCCGAGCGACCTTCGCGCGAGCGATCCTGCCACTGCTGATAAACGCTCTTCCCGGTCTTCGGATCCTTCACGTCCATCGTCGCGCCGCGCATCAGCTTCCACAACGACGGCACCGAAGAAGCACCGAAGTGCGGTCCGGAAACCGCTACGTCAAGATTCAAATAAGCAACGGCCTTCTCTTTCAACTCCGCTGCGAGTTCTTCGGCCCACTCAGTCGATCCGATCAAGCCGTACTCCTCCGCGTCCCAACTGGCGAAGATGATCGTACGTCGCGGTTTCCATCCCTGTTTCATCAACTCGCCAAGGCCACGACCAACTTCGAGCATCGCGGACGTGCCGCTGTTTGGATCGACGGCGCCAAACACCCACGCATCACGATGATTGCCGAGAATCACCCAGCGTTCCTTCTCCTCGTTGCCGTCGATGCGCCCGATCACGTTCCAGATCTTGCGGATCTTGTAGTCCATGTCCGTCTTCAGACGGAGCTTTACGTCGTTCGTGCCGCCGAGGTGATAAGCGAACGGCAGTCCGCCCTGGAATCCTCGTGGTCTAACTGGCCCTTTCAATACTGAAAGAATCGCTCGCGCCGCGTCGTAGGAGATCGGTTGCACTGGAATGCGCGTGAGATTTGTGGCCTCTTCCGGTTTCAATCGCTCGACGCCGGGAATCGCAGGGCGTCCTGGTGTCAACGGATCGCCGGGATAATCAAACAGGTATTGGACCGACCCACGCTGTCCAGACTCGCCGGAACGCCATGGACCTTTGGGATAAATGTCGCCCTGCATGTAACCGTCGTCTGCTGGATCGGAATAGATGATGCAACCGACGGCGCCGCGATCTTCCGCGACTTTGGCTTTCACACCGCGGAACGAATTGCCGTACCGAACGATCACGATCTTGCCTTTCACATCGACGCCGGCTTTCTTCAGATCGTCGTAATCGTTCGGCAGACCATAGTTGGCATAGACCACCGGCGCGGTGACGTCACCGGTCGCGCTGTAACCGTTGAAGAGTGGAGTGATGTTCGGATGCGACGACGTCGGATCACCCGGCACGACAGGTTCGTGAATGTTCAACCGCTGCCGTCGCGAGGCGATCAACTCGACGATGCTCGGCGAATTCGGGTAGTTGAGCCAAACGTCGTACTCCTTCAACTCGGCAGCGATGCCGTAACTCCGCAACTGATCGCGCACGTAAACCGCCGTGTCGTAGTCTGCTTTCGTTCCGGCAATGTGTGGTTCGCGAGTGAGGATGCGCAGATGCTCGCGCGCGGAGTTTGGCGCCGGTACGGCACGGAATTGTTCTTCCCGGCGACGTTGCGCCTGCGCGCGTTCGGCGTTGAATCCGTCGAGCGCGGTTTGTGCGAGCGCGGCCGGAGCAGCGAGTAACAGATGGGCGACAAGAGATAGAGTTAGAACAAGTTTCATATTAGTATCGTTTTACGATCAGCGAGACCGCAGCGAAAGGAAGCCGCTAATGGACAGCAGATATTACCCGAACGTTGAAGCCGACGTTCCCCAGTTAACCGCTGAATTGCGCAACCTGTTTGACAGTGAATATGAAGTGCAGACATTCCAGGTTTCATCGACCGCTATTCTGCAAGCACGAAAGTCCAGCACCTTGCGCGATCTGACCGGTCTTTCTTCTGCGCTGACGATCAAGATCACACCGGAACCAGGCGGCACACGCGTAGAAATCGGAATGCAAAAGTGGTTCGACAAGGCGGCGGTGGCGGCTGTCGGCGCGATCGTGTTCCCGCCGCTGCTGGCGCTCGCCGCCCTTGGTGCGTACTGGCAATACAGAGTTACGGAAGACGCGTGGAAGATAATCGAAGATCACATCTCGCGCAAAGCAGGCGGTTACGTGCCGCCATTGCCGGGCCGTTGCGGAACCTGCGGCGCCGCGAACGTCGCGGGCGCCGACTACTGTTCGTCATGCGGCGCGAACCTTAAAGTTGGTCGCTCCTGTCCATCCTGCGGCACCGCGCAAAAAGACATCTCCGCACGCTTTTGCAACCGCTGCGGCACCGCCCTCGCGGGTTAATCGTGTCTTAGTGCGCGGACGGGATCGATGCGGGCGGCGCGGGCTGCGGGATAAAGGGCGGCGATGACCGAGACGAGCAGCGCAAACAGGATCGCTCCGATCCACAAATAGGGCGGGATCGAGAAGAAGTCGACGAACGACGCGCCTTGCGGTTTCAGAACGAAACGAAACGCGAGTCGATTCGCTAGTCCCGTGATTCCCCACGCCAGCAACACACCGACAACGCCACCCGTCACGCCGATCACTGCGGCTTCAACGAAGAAGATCAGTTTGATCTCGCGATCCTCAGCGCCGATCGCTTTCATGATCCCGATCTCACGCGTGCGTTCGAGGATCGACATGATCATCGTGTTCGCGATGCCAAACGACGCGACCAGCAACGAGATTCCACCGAGCAGCCCCAGCACGGAATCGATGATCAGAAACACCAACCGGATCTGATCCAACTCGTCGACGATCGAAAAACTTCCAAACCCCAACTCGGTGATCTTCGATCGCACTTCCGTCAAGTGCTTCGGATCCGTCACGCGAACAACCGCTGCGTCGTATCCTTCGTTCTGTCCTTCAGCGAGGTTTCCCTGCTCGCGTGCCAGCGCCAGCGCGACCTGACTCATTGGCCCACGATTTGTGAGCGTCCACTTATGGGCCACCTCCAACGGCACGTAGACTCTCGCACCGGGCATCATTCCGCGAAGTCCACCCTGCGCCGCTCCCTCCTTGAGCTCGCCCAACACACCGACGATCGTGAACCGGCGCACTTCGAGCGCACCCGACTCGTCCAAACCGGGATCATCCAAAGGTATGCCGAAAAAGTTCGGCGTCTCTTCTTCGTCCTCTTTATTACCTGGCGGCGCCAGCAGTTCGAGTGGCTTGCCCACGGCATCCGCGGGTTTTTCATACCCGAAGTCTTTAAGGAAGCGTTCCGTGACCACAGCTTCGTCGGCTGTCGGCGAAGCGATCATCCGGCCCGCGGCGAACTGCTGAAAACGACTAGATTCATTCGGCACGTTCGTCCCACCAACCGATTGCGTGAGCACTTTTTCATTCGTTCGCACATAAGCGCCGAACGACACACTCGGTTCGACGTACAT
>JAICGQ010000383.1 GCA_025923035.1 Pyrinomonadaceae bacterium
GCGAAGGAGCTCAGCCAACCCTCATGAAAGCAATCATACTTGCAGCAGGAAAAGGAACACGGCTCGATGGCGCGGCGGTCAAGCCGAAGTGTCTCGTGGACGTGGGCGGCTCGACGCTTTTGCACCGGCAGATCGATACGCTCCGGAGTTTGAGTGTCAGGGAGATCGTTGTTGTCGTCGGTTTTGGCGCCGACAGCATTCGCGAAGAGTGCGACGACGAGATCAGTTTTGTTGAGAATAATGTTTTCGCGGAGACGAGCAGTTTGTACTCGCTGTGGCTCGCGCGCGAACACTTGTCGGACGGCTTTGTGGTGCTCAATTCTGACGTGCTGTTTCATCCGCAGATGCTGGCTGATTTGCTGGAATCCGATCACGGGGACGCTTTGTTGATATCCGATTCAGATCCGAACCCGCTCGGCGATGAAGAGATGAAGATCAAGATGCGCGACCGGTTTGTGGTCGACATCTCGAAGCAGATGGATCCGCTCGAGGCCGACGGCGAGAACGTCGGGATCGTAAAATTCAGCGCGGCCGGAGCGAAAGTTTTAGTTGAGTACATGAATGCGTTGATTGGTGCGGGCGAGTTGAAGCATTGGGCGCCGCGTGCGTTTCTGGAGTTTGCGCGGAATCATCCGCTGTATGCGTTGAGCACCGGTGGTTTACCCTGGATCGAGATTGATTTTCCTCAGGACTACCAACGCGCCGTAAGCGAGATCCTCCCGCAGATCGAATTGCAAATGCAGCACGTTCGATGAGCCTCAAGCGAGTTATAACCACCGGCCGCGAGATCGACAAGCAATGGCAACGATGGCGTTCTCCCGATCGGAGACGCTTGCTCGTGAACGCGCGGACGGCGATGAACTATTCGACGATCGCGCCGATTGTCGAGCGCATGCAGCCGGATCAGAGGTTGGAGTTTTACTTCACTGCGAGTGAGAACCCGTCGCTTACCGAGCAGATCTACTCCGAGGCCGTCCAGCCGTTTCAGTACATCACGCCGTTTCAAGCTTCGCTCACGCGTTTCGACGTTTACGTGGCAGCCGATTTTTTATGGATGAAGTTACCGCGAGGCGCGAAGAGAGTGCAGACGTTTCATGGCGTCGCGGGGAAGTATCGAACGGTTTACGATTCGCCGTCGAACTCGATGCGCGATTGGGACCGGTTGTTCTTCATCAACAAACGACGCCTGCAGCATTTCATCGATTGCGGTGCGATTGATGCGAACAGCGACGCGGCGCGATTGATCGGCATGCCGAAGCTCGATTGTCTGGTGGATGGTTCTCTCGTACGCGATGAGATTCTCGTGTCGTTGGGGATTGATCCAACGCGGCGGACGATACTTTACGCGCCAACGTGGTCGGCGCATTCTTCCGTCGTTTCGATGGGTGAAGAGTTGGTTGCGCGGTTGGGTGAAGCGGGTTATGCGGTGATTGTGAAGCTGCACGATCGTTCGAGAGATGCCGTAGATTTCGGGCACTCCGGAGGGGTGGATTGGGGACAGCGGTTGGAGCCGTTGTTGCAGCGCTATGGAGGGTTGTTGGCGACGGGCGCCAATTCGTCGCGGTACTTGCCTGCGGCTGACGTGATGATCACGGATCATAGTTCGGTCGGGTTTGAGTATTTGTTGCTGGATCGACCGTTGATTCGGATACACGTGCCGGAGTTGATCAAGAACACGGATATCGAGCCGAGCTATGTTGAGTTGATGGCGAATGCGTCGAGCAGTGTAAACAACGTGGACGAGACGGTCGCGGCGGTCGAGCGTGCGTTTGCGGACCCGGCGTTGAAATCGGTCGATCGCGTCGCGGTGGCGAACGAGATGTTTTACAAACCCGGTACGGCTACACAGCGCGCGGTGACGGCCCTGTACGAACTCATGGAGTTGGATCCTGCGTGAAGCTGGAAAAGCTCAAGAATGCATCGCTTCACGAGTTGCGCGTGCGTGCGTCGCAACGCGTTGCGGCGTTCAACGAGCGTCGCGGATGGTCCAGTCTGGTAAAACTCCCGAAAGACGTTCCGGACGCGGATTTTCGTAATGAGCGGTTCTTTTACGGGTTTCACGATTTGGAAACATCGGCGGGTCAAATAAAGCCTGAGATCGTCCAACAAGCGGATCGCATTTGCGAAGGCAGGTTTGACCTACTTGGGTTCAAGAACCTGAGTTTTGGCGATCCCATTGATTGGCATTTTGAGCCTATCAGCGGCAAACGAATTCCTCTTCAACATTGGAGCAGGCTGGACTATCTCGACGCGGACGTCGCGGGCGATAAAAAGGTCACGTGGGAACTGAACCGGCACCAGTACTTCATGAAGTTGGGCCAGGCGTACGTCTTGACGCGTGACGAGCGGTATGCGCAAACGTTCGTGGCCCACCTCGAATCGTGGATGGAAGCCAATCCACCGAAGCTGGGAATCAACTGGGCCAGCAGCCTGGAAGTCGCGTTTCGATCGATCTCTTGGCTTTGGGCGATCTATTTCTTCAAGCCCGCCGTGCCTGCGGAAACACTGAAACGCGCGCTCAAGTTTTTGTACCTCAACGCGCGGCACCTCGAATCGTATCTCTCGACCTACTTCAGCCCTAACACCCATCTCACCGGCGAAGCGCTCGGGCTTTTCTATCTCGGCACGCTGCTTCCCGAGTTCAAGGAAGCCAGGCGCTGGCAGGATCTCGGCCGCGAGATCCTCATCGAACAGATTCCGGTGCACGTCAAACCCGACGGCGTTTATTTCGAACAGTCGAGTTACTACCAGCGCTACACCACCGACTTCTACCTTCACTTCCTGATCCTCTCGCGTACCAACGGGATCACGCTCCCGAAGAACGTAGAACAAGCGCTCGTTTCGTTGTTGGACCACCTGATGCACATCACGCGTCCCGACGGCACCACCCCGTTCTTCGGCGACGACGACGGCGGACGTCTGGTAATGCTCGACACCCGCGCACCAAACGACTTTCGCCCTTCGCTGGCAACCGGCGCCGCGTTGTTCTCGCGGGGCGACTATAAGTTCGTCGCCGGCGACGCAACGGAAGAGTTGTTATGGTTACTCGGCACGGAAGGTTTACAGAAATACGCTTCGCTCAAAGCAGACCCGCCCACAGAACTCGCGAAAGCATTTCCCGACGGCGGTTACTTCGTCATGCGCGACGGTTGGACCGACGCGTCAAACTATCTGCTCTTCGACTGCGGCCCACACGGCGCGCTCAACTGCGGTCACGCGCACGCCGACGCTTTGTCGTTCGAACTCGCAGCCAACGGCCGCACGGTTCTGGTCGATCCCGGAACCTACACCTACACCGGTTCGAAAGAACTCCGCGACTGGTTTCGCAGTTCCCAGGCGCACAACACCGTCACTCTCGACGGCGTCTCGTCTTCGGTTCCCGACGGCCCGTTCACGTGGAAAACGGTCGCGCAATGTCATCTGCTCGACTGGAAGACCAGCGACAACTACATCTACGTCGCAGGCGAGCAAGCCGGTATGGTCCGGAGCATTGTGTTTCTCAAAGGTAAATACTGGATCGTTCGCGACACTTTAAAGTCGACGCGAGAACACAGGGCCGACATTCATTTTCATTTCAATTCCGACACGAACCCGGTTTTGAAAGACGGCGTAATCCGTGAACCCGAATCCGGTCTGACCATCCGGATTACCGGAACTGGCCAATGGAGTGAGGAAAACCAGTGGGTTTCGCACTGTTATGGTCAAAAGGAGCCGGCGAAAGTCTTTCGGTTCTCGGCAGTCCTGAAGCCTGGGGAAAGTGTTTACACGTTCCTCTTGTTATGATTCGATCTGCAAAGTAAATGTGCGGCATTAACGGAATAGCGTTTTCGAGTCGATCGGGGCGGACGGTTTCGCGCCCGCAGCTCGAGGCGATGCGCGACGTCATACGCCATCGCGGCCCCGACGACGACGGTATCTTCGTCGATCGAAACGTCGGTCTCGGCCACCGCCGCTTGAGCATCGTCGACGTCGCCGCCGGTCATCAGCCGATGACCAATGAAGACGGCTCGCTGCACATCATCTACAACGGCGAGATCTACAACCACGCCGACTATCGCGAGTGGCTCGAATCCCGCGGGCACGTTTACAAAACCCACTGCGACACGGAAACCATTCTTCACCTTTACGAAGAACACGGCGTTGATTGCGTCGAACAACTACGCGGCATGTTTGCGTTTGCGATTTGGGACGCGCGCAAGCAGGAGCTGTTCATTGCACGCGATCGGTTGGGCGTGAAGCCGCTCTACTATCATCACGCGGACGATGGTTCGCTCTTTTTCGGTTCCGAAATCAAAACCATCTTCGCGGCGGCCGCACTCAAACCCGAGCTCAACTACGACGCGCTGCCCGATTATCTCGCGAACCACGCTCCGTCAGGCGAGAGCACGCTATTCAAAGGCGTGAAGCGTTTGCTGCCGGGTCAAAGGCTCGTTTGGCGCGATGGAAAGATGGACGTCGACCGATACTGGGACGTCAGTTTCGTCAAACGGAACGACGACGGCTACAGCGACCGCGATTACGTCGAGCAATGGCGCGAACTCTTTCGCACGTCCGTCAAGCTGCGGTTGATGGCCGACGTGCCGCTCGGAATGTTTCTGTCAGGCGGCATCGATTCGTCGGCGATCGCCGCGATGATGAGCACGATGGTCGACGAGCCGATCAAGAC
>JAICGQ010000384.1 GCA_025923035.1 Pyrinomonadaceae bacterium
GAACCGACGCGTCGGTGACTTCTCCTCGTCAACCTGCAAGCGAGTGGCACATTTTTGACAAACGATGATCATGATGATGTTTCAGAGAAGGTGCGCGTGCGGCGCGGGACTATTCGATCATTCCGAGCATCGAACCGGAGTCGGAGAACGAACCGACAGCCACTGCGTCGCCCTCGCGGCGAATGAAGTCTTCGGCGGCCGTCATGCCTTTCAGCGAGAGCAGGAGGTTGTTCTGATTGCTCGCGAATGCCAGTCCGTCTTCAAGCGACACCACGTTGCTTTCGATGAGTCCCTTGATGACGGTGTCGAAGTCCTGCATGCCGTCAAGTTTTCCGTCGCGCATCGCGTCTAGCAGCGACTTGCCTTCGACCTCGCCGACTTCGATGTATTCACGCGTGCGTGGACTTGAACGCAGTATCTCAACCGCCGCGACCCGCCCGCTGCCGTCCGCTTTCGGAATCAGCCGTTGCGAAACGATGTAACGGAACGTTTGGGCCAACCTCGTCCTGATTACCTGCTCTTCGTTCTTCGGATACAGGCCGATGATGCGATCGACCGTCTTCGAGGCGTCGATCGTGTGCAAAGTTGAGAGTACTAGATGACCGGTCTCCGCGGCTTCCAGTGCGATCTCTGTCGTTTCGAAGTCACGCATCTCGCCGATCAGGATCACCTTGGGCGCCTGGCGCAGCGTGGCACGCAACGCGGATGGAAAGTCGCGCGTGTCGTGTCCGACTTCTCGCTGGTTGATTGTTGACGCCTTGTGCTGGTGGAGGTACTCGATCGGGTCCTCGATCGTGACGACGTGGTAATGCTTCTTCTCGTTGATGATGTCGATGATCGCGGCCTGCGTCGAGCTTTTGCCCGAACCGGTTGGGCCAGTAACGAGCACGAGACCGTTGCGCAGTTCGGCGACGTCGGCTAACTGCGGCGGCAGTCCGAGGCCCTTGATCGTTGGAATGTCGGTCGGAATCACGCGCATCACGATCGAGTACACGCCGCGCTGCTGAAAGATGTTGACGCGGAAACGGGCGCGGGACGGCAGCGAGTAACTCAAGTCGGCAGTCCCGGTGCGCGCCAGGCGTTCGGCGGCGTCGGGATTTCCGTGGATCAGCGTGAGCGCGATGATTTCGGTCTGATAGGGCGAAAGCTTCTGCATCCCGAGAGGCTGCACGGGAGTGAGCTTGCCGTTGATTTCGATCTGCGGTGGCTGGCCGACCGAGAAATTCAGGTCGCTGATCTTGTCGGACACGAGCAGCATTCGCTCGATTATGGGCGGTAAGTCGAAGAAACTCATTTAAAGGGTCTGGAGCTCCCGCACGAGTAAAGTGGATATTGCCGCTGAGGAGGGTGGTTAACCGAGCCCTGGTGCACTCGAAACCGCGACGATTCTCGCGCATAACGACGATAAACGCAAGCAAATTATGTTTGTCACCGAGACAAAAGCTGGCTGAGTGCGCGGTAACGGTTGGAGATTTCGGTCGGGCCGCCCGAAAGGAGCGCGCTGATGAGGGCGATCGAGTCGGCGCCGGCCTCGATTACGGCGACGGCATTCGTCTCCGTAATCCCGCCGATTGCGACCAGCGGAATGTCGCCGATGGCATACCGGACCGCGCGGAGACCGTCGAGACCGACGACAGGATCCGGGTTGTTCTTGCTGCCGGTTTGGAAGATTGGACCGATCGCGATGTAATCGACGGGAAGATTGGCGGCGGCGCTGGCCTGCGCGACGCTGTGAGTGGAATAGCCGATAACCGCCGCGTCGCCCAGCAGCTCCCGCGCGGCCTCGGGCGGCAGGTCGTCCTGGCCGAGATGCACACCGCGCGCGCCGAGAGCGAGTGCGACGTCCACGCGATCGTTGATGATTAACGTGACGGATTTCTGCGCGGCGACGGCAAGAGCCGATTTGGCCTCGTTGTAAAAATCCAGTGCCGGGAGGTTCTTTTCCCGCAGTTGAACGAACGTCGCTCCAGCATCTGCGAGCAACGAGACCTGATCCGCGTGCGAGATACCCGACAACTGTGTGTCAGTGATCGGGTACACGCGGGTTTTCAAGCATTGACTACGAATCAGGAGCTTCCTTCTTCTTCGGACGCTGGTTGGAGGGAAGGACGCGTTTCCGCAACCTGATCGTCTCGGGTGTGACTTCGACGAGTTCGTCGTCGCCAATGAACTCCAGCGCCTGCTCGAGCGAGAGTTCTTTGGGCGGAACGAGTCGGAGCGCTTCGTCTGCAGTCGACGCGCGCATGTTCGTCAGCTTCTTTTCCTTGATTGCGTTGACGTCGAGATCCACGGCGCGCGCGTTCTCGCCGATGATCATGCCTTCGTAAACCCGCGTGCCGGGCCTCACGAAAAGCGTGCCGCGTTCCTGGAGATTGTAGAGCGCGTACGTTGTCGTCTCGCCCATCCGATCGCCGACGAGTGATCCCGTCGCTCGTCCGCGCATCGCTCCCTGGAAGTCGCCCCAGCGCAGAAACATCGTGTTGAGGAGCCCTGTGCCTTTCGTCTCCGTCAGAAACTCGTTGCGAAACCCGATCAACCCGCGCGAAGGTGCTTCGAACTCGAGACGAACGCGGCCGGTGCCGTGATTCACCATCTTTGTCATGTGACCTTTGCGCCGCCCCAGCGCTTCCGTGATCACGCCGATGAACTCGTCGGGACAATCGACGACGACCGCTTCGATCGGCTCCAGCACTCTGCCGTCTACTCTCCGCGTAATCGCTTCCGGCTTTGAAACCTGAAGCTCGTAACCTTCGCGGCGCATCATCTCGATCAGGATCGCCAGCTGCAACTCGCCACGTCCGGAAACTTTGAACTGATCCGGCGAGTCAGTGTCTTCAACCCTGATGGCGACATTGCCGAGGATCTCCTTGTCGAGTCGCTCCTTGAGCTGTCGCGACGTCACGTACTTCCCTTCGCGGCCGGCGAACGGCGAGTTGTTGACGCCGAAGATCATCGCGATCGTCGGTTCGTCGACGGCGATGGCCGGCAACGGCTGCGGGTTTTCGAACGACGTGATCGTGTCGCCGATGTTGATGTTTTCAATTCCGGCGAGCGCGACAATCTCGCCGAAGCCGGCTTTCTCGACTGACTCTCGCTTTAATCCCTCGAAAACGTAAAGCTGCGTGATTTTGACTTTGTGCATCGACCGATCCGGCTTCACCACCGCGATCTGATCGCCCATCTTGATCTCGCCGGAGAAGATACGGCCGATCGCGAGTCGACCGACGTAGTCGTTGTAGTCGAGATTGGCGACGAGCAGTTGTAGGGAATCGCTTCGCTGTTCCTTCGGCGGTGGAATCGATTCGACGATCTGTTCGAACAGCGGTTGCAGATCGCGTGACTCGTCTTCGAGTTTCCGTTTGGCCATCCCGTCGCGTGAGACGGCGTAGAGGATGGGAAACTCGATCTGTTCGTCGGTAGCGTCGAGGTCGAGGAAGAGTTCGTAGATCTCGTCGACGACTTCCGCCGGACGAGCGTCGCTGCGATCGATCTTGTTGACGACGGCGATCGCCGGCAGTCGTGCTTCGAGCGCCTTGCGCAGGACGAAGCGCGTCTGTGGCAAACAACCTTCCGCGGCATCGACGAGGAGCATGACGCCGTCGACCATCTTCAGAACACGTTCGACTTCGCCGCCGAAGTCGGCGTGACCGGGCGTATCGACGATGTTGATCTTGACGTTGCGGTAACGGACGGCGGTGTTCTTCGCCATGATGGTGATGCCGCGCTCGCGCTCGAGATCCATTGAGTCCATGACTCGCTCGCGGACCTGTTCGTTTTCGCGGAAGGTTCCCGACTGGCGGAGCATGGCATCGACGAGCGTGGTTTTACCGTGATCGACGTGCGCAATGATAGCTATGTTTCGAATGTCTGTTCGTTGCATCTGTGATTTGTAACCGCGGATCAGATTACATCATTGGAATTTGCGTGTCTGCCTGAGCGCCTCGAAAAGCGTGATTCCGACGGCGGTGGCGAGGTTCAGGCTGCGGATGTTGGGGTTGAGAATGGGGATGCGGAGGCAGTTTTCCCAATTCGCGCGGAGGAGGTCTTCCGGCAAACCTCGCGTTTCCCGGCCAAAAACGAGGCAATCGTCTGCGTCAAACTCCCAGTCAGTGTAGAGACGATCGGCTTTGGTGGTGAGATAGACGAAGCGGGCGCCGCGCAGCGATTCGTAGAGTGCGTCGAGATCGCGATGGCGTGTGAGTTGAACTTCAGGCCAGTAGTCGAGACCGGCGCGTTTGAGTGCGCGATCGTCCATACGAAATCCCGTAACGCCAACGATGTGCAACGGTGTATTGGTGGCGGCGCAGAGGCGAGCGATGTTGCCGGTGTTCGGTGGGATTTCTGGTTCGACTAACGTGACGGTGATCATTGCTTCGAATACCACCAACGAACAGTTGGTGGATCCTTCATTCCAAACCTACAACAACATACAACTCCGACTTCGAATTCGACCAACGACAGTTGGTGGATCCTTCATTCCAACCTACAACAACATACGACTCCGACTTCGAATTCCACCAACGACAGTTGGTGGATCCTTCATTCAAACCTACAACAACATACGACTCCGACTTCGAATTCCACCAACGACAGTTGGTGGATTGTTCATTCCAACCTACAACAACATACGACTCCGACTTCGAATTCCACC
>JAICGQ010000385.1 GCA_025923035.1 Pyrinomonadaceae bacterium
GGAAGCCGGCGTGCGTTTGTACCGGACGGGCGACTTAGGCCGGTACTTGACTGACGGGAATATCGAGTATCTGGGACGACTGGACCACCAGGTGAAGGTGCGCGGATTTCGCATTGAGCTCGGTGAAATCGAAGCCGCGCTGCTCAAACAACCGGGAGTTCGCGACGCTGTCGTACTGGCTCGCGATCACGACTCCGGCGAAAAACGTTTGGTGGCGTACGTAGTCACTTCGGATCACGAGGGAGCAGGACCATCCGCAGAAGAGTTGCGGCGCGCGCTGCGCGATAAGCTCCCTGAGTACATGGTTCCACAAGCGTTTGTCAGTCTCGAGCAACTGCCGTTACTCCCGAATGCGAAAGTCAACCTGCGTGCGCTGCCTGAGCCGGAGTTCGTGCGGCAGGATGAAAAGGACTATGTCGCGCCACGCACGCCAACCGAAGACATTGTTGCGGGCATTTGGGCCAATGCGCTACGAGTTGCTAAGGTGAGTGCCGACGACAACTTCTTCGCCCTGGGTGGACACTCGCTTTTGGCGACACAGGTAGTGTCTCGAATCAGGCAAGTCTTTCAGATCGAACTACCGCTCAGAACTTTATTTGAACAACCTACGGTTTCCGCTCTCAGCCGCAGCATTGACTTCGCTCGTAGCGAGGCTTCGAACTCGCTAATCGAACAAATCGAACCTGTTTCCCGCGAGTCAAACCTGCCGCTTTCGTTTTCGCAGCAGCGCCTGTGGTTCGTGGACCAGTTGGAGCCGGGTAGCGCGGCGTATAACGTTGCGTCTGCTATTCGTCTCGAAGGAAACCTGGATGTAGCTGCCCTCCAGCAAAGCTTCGACACTATCGTTGGCCGTCACGAAGCCTTGCGCACAACCTTCACTACCGTCAATGGACATCCGGTCCAGGTGATTGGCTCTTCGCAACCGGTTAACTTGCAGATCAGAGACTTGCGGGATTTATCTGCCTCTGAAAGAGCTTCTGAAATGCGCTTGCGCATGAACGAGGAAGCACAAAGGCCTTTTGATCTTGCTCACGGACCGTTGCTGCGTGTGCTGCTGCTGCACTTGGGTGAAGATGAATACGTGATGCTACTGACATTGCATCACATCGTCACGGACGGATGGTCGCTCGGTGTTCTTGTGCGTGAACTGTCAACGCTATACGAGGCATTCTCGCGAGGCGAATCTCCAGAACTTCCCGATCTCCCAATCCAGTATGCGGATTTTGCAGCGTGGCAGCGGAATAGGTTGCAGGGAGAGGTGCTCGAGGCACAACTTGACTACTGGAGACAGCAGCTTGCAGATGCTCCTGCCGTTGTGGAGTTGCCGACCGATCAACCGCGCCCTGTGGTCCAAACCTCGCGCGGCGTGAATCATTATTCGCACGTTGAGGAGAACACTACGAGCGCGCTGCGAGTGTTGAGTCACCGCGAGGCAGCCTCTCTCTTCATGACGCTGCTCGCTGCCTTTAAGGTGTTGGTGAGCCGTTATACCAGGCAGGACCATATAGTCGTCGGAACGGACGTCGCAAACCGCAACCGGCACGAGATTGAGGGGCTGATCGGATTCTTCGCCAATCAACTTGTCCTGCATACGGACTTGTCCGGGAATCCCACGTTCCGTGAGTTGTTGCGACGGGTCCGCGAGGTGATGCTCGGAGCTTATGCCCATCAGGACTTACCTTTCGAGAAGTTGGTCGAAGAACTAAGGCCGGAACGCGACTCCAGCCGCACACCGCTCTTCCAGCTAAAAATCGTGATGCAGAATGCTCCGCTTCCCGTTATCGAGCTGGACGGATTGCATCTTTTCGCTGAGGAACTTGGCGGCGGAACATCGAAATTTGACCTGACGCTGTTCCTGGAAGATACGCCGAAGGGTTTGAGCTGTACGTGGCAGTACAATTCAGAGCTTTTCGCACCGCGCACGATTCGGCGGTTGGCGGCGCAGTTCGCGCAACTTCTGGAGCAGATCGCGCGAGAGCCGGACTCACACTTACGCGAACTCAGCGGTACTCTCGATGAACGTGAAAACGAAGAACGGCTGAACGAAAAAATGAGGTTGAAGGCCGCGAACTTCGAGAAGTTCAAGTCCATAAAACCAAACGCGGTCAATCAATGAAGCTCACTTCAAACCACACGCCGAGGTTTGAATGTAAACGATCGAGGTAATCGTCGGGACGTCTGATTCAGACACGGCGGAGGTTGAAATTTGTTCGCATGGCAAGCTTTGGAGCCAGGAACGCCGTGAAGATCGATCACGCATTACTGACAACGCTGCGGAAGTATCTCGACGAAATGATGTATTCGTTGATGGACTTTCGCCTGTCGTCCCACCTCGAGATGAGTTTGCTCGGCTTTCCGACGATTCAGTCGCTGCGTCGCGCCGTTCAGCAACTGGACGCGCCGCACAACGTACTCTTCCGTCTTTTTCGCATCGGCGAAAGCGTTGACGACGCAGCGGTGAGGAGTGCCTTGCCGGCCAGCGTATTCGAAGCGCTGGTCCAGTTGGAGCTGTTGATACCCGGTAAGACGAGCGAGTGGCGCACACCGAGCCTGCTCATCGTCCCGGCTGAAGGTCTCTACCTGCTTGTAAGCATACCGCCGATCTATTCGACGTCGACGAGACTTTGTCACACCGGATTCGAGGTATCGTCGTCGATCATGACGAGGGCGTTACCGGTTTCGTGCTCGGGTTTGCGTGTGCTCGACATCGGTTCCGGCAGCGGCCTCCATGCATTGCTGTGTGCCAGGCGCGGAGCTGATTCTGTCGTCGGCCTGGAACGTAACAAGGAAGCAGTTTCGATCGCGAGCGCCAATGCAATCTTGAACGGGCTGGACGGGAAAGTTGAGTTTCGTCAGTCAGACAAACTCGCGGCCCTGGCCGAATCTGAGCGCTTTAACTTTGTGCTGTGCAACACTCCGTCGTCGCCCATGATCTCAGGCGAGCCCTCAAGTTTGGAAGAGATCGGCAACGCCGTCTTGTTCGATTTACTCGAGAAACTGCCCGCTTACTTACAACCCCGCGCCAGCGGACTCCTGGCAGCGTGGCGCTGTTTTGGTTTTCAATCACACACGTATCAGCTCGAGGCCGTTGCGTCGCAACTGGCAAAGGAAGGATTCTCGACGACTGCTTACGTCGATCGAGCGCCCAATACCGTTGAAAGTATTCTGCGCGTTTTGCAGACGGAGATAGAACGCCGGCGTCGGTCGTACCGCGCCGATACCGACGCGATAATGAAGCGAGTGCGCGAGCAGTTGCGCCAACCCGGCAAACCGGTCGACGGCGCGTACAATCAACTCATCTTCATCGAGCGCGGGCAGAACGAAGCGCGCGGTCAGATCAGGATCTATCCACTCGTCGCAGCGACGAACGGCCACGCTCCGCATGCAAAGCAGAGTCCGGCCGCAGAGACCACGAACCACTTCTGGATACGACCACCGTTAGGTGGTGTGGCGCCGATTCAAACGAGAATCCAATAAGTAGCTTTGCAAAATAATCAGCCTGGGGCTTACGGCCCCAGGCTTTGTTGTGTCTGCTCAACTTACGGTAGCGTTACGGACAGTTGCTCAGGATCGTGAAGCTTGGTCCGTCATCAATCGCCACCGTCCCGCTCTGCGAATTCGGCACACTCACTGTCGCCGTCACAGTGCTGACATTCCCGCCCGTATCAGTCACCTTCAACGTCACCACATAAACACGCCCGTTGCCGTTGCCTTTCCGCTCAGCGCGGAGTTGCACTGACTTGCAATCGGCCGCGATCGCGATGTCGTTGATCGTACTTCCATCCGCCGTCGCGTCGTCAGGCTCGTCACTATAGACGCTGACGATCGTCACGCTACTCACGCCGATACCGGCATCGCAGTTGTCGCTCACGCTCGAAACCAGATCACTAACATTGAACGTGCGATACGTGTGATCCGGAGACCACAAGACGTGATTAGTCGTGGTAATTGCCGGCGCCTGTTCGTCGTTAACCGTGACCTTGAAACTGCAGCTTGGTCCAGCCGTACTCGTACACGTAACCGTCGTTTCCCCAACCGCGAAGAACGATCCTGATGGATGATCGCACGTGACTGTCCCGCAGCTCTCACCCGTCGGCTCTTCATACGTGACAATCGCTCCACACTCATCCGGATCATTCGGCACTGAAATGTCGTTCGGACACATCAGTACACACGGAACTTCGGTTTCAAACGCGCCGATGTCCGTCCCATCGCTGGTCGCTTCGTTCGAAACACCAGGATCGTCGACAGTACGAGCTTCACCGCGCTGATCGGTCGTGGCGCCTGCGGCGACACCTGCGTCGATCGCGTCACTGCCTGCCAGCGGCTCCATCGTCTTCGTTGGACCACCATTGTCGGCGAGTGCCGCCAGCATCGCGTTGGCTCCCGTGAGATCGCCGGAGCCGGTGAAGCCCGTTGCCTCGGTCGCTACACCGAGCAAGTTGTGACCACTGCTCACGACCGCGCCGTCGACGTTTGGCCCGGCAGTGAACGCTCCGGCATTGTTACCCGTACCGTTCGCGGCAGTGTTACCGGCAATGATCGTGTTCTCCACCGTCACGCTTGCTGGTCCAACCCGAATGCCGCCGCCTGTTCCTTCCGCAGCGTCGCGCGGTGGCTTGTTTGCCCCACCCTGATTAA
>JAICGQ010000386.1 GCA_025923035.1 Pyrinomonadaceae bacterium
ACTCCGATCTACCACCATTCGATCGCTCACAAATGGATGGCTATGCCGTGCGTGCGTCTGACACAACCACGGCTCCGGTGAGTTTGCGAATCGTGGGCGAGTCGGCGGCGGGAAAAGGATGGCACCAGCGAATGGTCGAAGGTGAGGCGGTGCGCATCATGACGGGAGCGCCCGTCCCCGAAGGCGCCGACAGCGTCCAACAAGTCGAACTAACTCACGAACTCAAAGACGGAACAGTTGTCGAATTGCTCGAACCAGTCGAACCCGGCCGATCGATCGTAAAACGAGGCGACGAGATCAAAGGCGGCGAAACAGTGTTGCGACCTGGGGTCACGATCAACTCCGCAATGATGGCCGTACTCGCGGCATTCGGCTACGCGCAGGTCGAAGTGGCCCGACGCCCGCGCGTCGCAGTCGCGGCAACCGGCAGCGAGCTCGTGGCCGTCAACCAACAACCCGGCCTGGACCAGATCCGCGATTCAAACAATTACTCGATCAGCGCCTACGCCGAACTCTCCGGCGCCGTGGTCCAACGTCTACCACTCACACGCGACGAAACGTCGTTACTGAAAAACCAAATCGCCCACGCCGGCGACAACTTCGACATCGTCGTGACCTCAGGCGGCGTATCGATGGGCGTTTACGACGTCACCAAGAGCGCATTGAAAGAACTCGGCGCCGAAGTCTACTTCGAACGCGTCGCCTTACGACCAGGCAAGCCGATCGTCTTTGCGCGACTCCCTGGCGGCGCACTCTTCTTCGGCCTGCCGGGGAATCCCGTTTCAGTCTCAGTAACTTTCAACTTGTTCACTCGCACCGCACTACTCGCGATGCAGGGAGCAAACGAGCCCGTATTGAAACAGGAAACTGTCGCGCTCGCGCGTACTGTGAAGGGAACGATGGACCGTGAGAGTTATCTGCCGGCCCAGTTGACCACCAACGACGACGGCGAACTCATCGCCTTTCCACTCAAGTGGGGCGGATCGTCAGACTTCGTTTCCTTTGCGCTGACAACCGCGCTCGTCATCATCCCGGCCGGAGTTAAATCGGCGGAAGCGGGATCGCTGGTGAAAGCGATCCGCTTACCGTAAAAATCAAGCTTGCACAATCGGCGCCACGCGTTCAGTCAAACCTTTGAACCCAAGAAAACCCGGCAGTCGCTCGATGCGGCTTCCGATCTTCTGGTCAAACAGGTCCAACCCTTCCTTGCCGGGCCACAGCGTCGCCATCACGTAATTCGCTTCACCCGCGGGCTTCGCACCCTGGCCCACCGGCGCCCAGAACTTCCCAATGATGAACCGCGCCAGATTTCGCGAAAACTTCGTCTCTTTCAACTTCACGCGGGCGACGTTCCAGTAGAAGCTCGAATGGATCGACTCCTCCTGCACGATTCCGATCAGCAACTGCTGCAACACCGGATGCTCGGCGAGATCCGACAATCGTCGGTACGCATTCATCGCGGTGATCTCGTTGATCGCGCCCCATACCATGTGTGCGCCGTGAAAATGTTTTCCGAATGGCCTGGTCGCGTGATTAATTAAATAGCTTCCGATCGTGTAAAGACGCGGGATTTTTCGCGTCGCTTCGAATTGCCAATTCTTGCTTGTCGGCACTCCGGCTTCTTCGAGAAACCGGTTGAGCAAATTGCCGTGATGTAATTCTTCAATGCTCCACCGGTCCATAAACTTCCTGATGATCGGATCTTTGCCCGTCGGCGTGCGCCGCAACTCCTGGTAATACATGTCCGTGAAGTACTCGATGTCGCGCATGTAAGTCAGCACAGGCACAAATGCCGGATTGAGCGGGTAGTTTTTGACTTCATTCCAGCGAATGCTGTTGACGTACTCTTTCGATAAAGCGCGTGGCTGCCGCTCGTACCAATCAAGCACTTCCTTATCAGTCTCAAACACGCAAGAAAACCTCCGTAGGGGTATCAAATCGCCACAACATTTACGATCAAAGACTTCAAATCAGATTCTTTAAAACAATACCCAGGCTCGAATTGGGATGAAGCGGTGAAGCCAACTCGAATGAGGACCTTCCTCCCGGTTGCGGCGCAGGATAGACAAAAACGCGGTCGATTGTCGAGATCTACTTGCTGCGAGGCCTGTTTTTGTTATCTACTTTCGCACCATGACACAGCTTTCGCACGTCGACGAACACGGCCGTGTTCGCATGGTCGACACAGGCGACAAACAGATCACGCAGCGACGAGCGGTAGCATCGGCGAGGGTGTTGATGAACCAGGAAACCGTTTCGGCACTGCGCGAACACCGGACGCCGAAAGGCGATCCGCTCGAAGCAGCGCGACTGGCGGGGATCATGGGCGCGAAGCGCACGGCTGATTTGATCCCGCTCTGTCATCCGCTGCCGCTGACGCACGTCGACGTTCAGGCGACGGTAAAAGACGATGGCGTTTTGCTTACGGCCGAGGCGTCGACAAACGCGCAAACCGGTGTGGAAATGGAGGCCTTAACAGCCGTTTCCATCGCTGCGTTGACCGTTTACGACATGTGCAAAGCCCTCGAAAAAGGGATGACTATTACCGAAATTCGTTTGGAAAGTAAGACGGGCGGGAAATCCGGCGATTATGAGCGCGAACCGGCCGGAGCGTGATCTGGAACATCGCGTCGCTGTTGTGCGTTAATGATGGCGACCTATAGAATACGCCCAGAAAACCCCGCTTTACCGGAGAGTTCAAGATGAATTTAAGGCTTTCACAAGACGCACGACCGCAGGCAGTAACGCTACTCGCGGCAACCGCAATTTCACTGGTGCTATGGTTCATCCCCTTCCTCTGGTTCCTCTACTATCCATTTGAGCTTTTCGTTACGTTCATTCACGAAGGCGGACATGCGCTTGCAGCAGTGCTGACCGGCGGTTCGGTTGAGTACATGTGGGTCGCGACCGACACGCAGGGGCTGACCGTTTCGCGGACTAGCGGCGGCGCGCTCTCGCAGATGTTTGTCTCCAGCGCGGGCTACCTGGGCGCGATGGTTTACGGCGCGTTGCTGCTGGTCTTGATTCGGAAAGCAGTCGCCGCGCGGATCGTGCTGCTGGTGTCAGGCCTTTATATCTTCGCAATCACGATGATCTTCGGATTCATCAAACCGCTTTGGTCGTTCAACGGTTTGTCGGGAATTCCGTTTACGCTGGTTGCGGGGCTGGTGATCTCGGCGGCGCTGATATTGATCGCAAAGTTCGCGAGTGCGAAGGTCGCGTCGTTCTTCATGAGTTTTCTGGCAGTGCAGTGCGTCCTGAACGCGCTCTTCAATTTGAAAGACCTGTTATCGTTGTCCTCACCGTTTCATTCGCAGTTGGTCCATACCGACGCCGTGAACATGGCACGCATCACCGGCATTCCGGCAATCTTCTGGGCAGGCTTTTGGATCATTTTGGCGCTGGGAATTCTGTGGTTCGTGATGCGACTCTACGTCGCCGGACGCGACAAGACTTTTCAACCCGATCTTCCGTTCGAAGATGTGCCTTCCGTTTAGGAGCCGCGATTAAAACGAGTAACGGTAACGCACCGTTACTCCGCGTCCCGCGCCGTCGACGCCCCAACTGATTCCGCGATACGACTTGTCGAAGATGTTTTCGAAGTCGACGAACACTTCCGACTTGTCGTCAAACTTGTACCCACCGCGAACGCCAACTAATCCATAGCCGGCCAGATACGGATGTGTGGGCACGGGCGTGTCGGGACCAACGACAGGCACGCCGTTGATAACCGCACCGAGCGGAAGCAACCGGTTCTGGACCTGGGCCAACGTCTCGCCGGTCGGAATCAAAATGCCGCCCGCACTGCCGCAACCACTCACGCCGGGCGTCGTTACACCACGGAGGCAGGCGCCACGACGGAAGAAGTTTTGAATGTTGGTGCGGGAGCGGGCACCGCCGGTGCGGCGGTCAGTGAGATCGAGTGTCGAGAGCCGGTTCTGGCGACCGGCGAGTGTTGAGTAACCTTCGACGTGGAAACGCGAGCGCGGTTGATAACGCAAACTCACGAAACCTGTCGCCGGCGGAATGCCGCCCTCGACGTTCGGCGGCAATCCGTCAAGCAAACTATACGCACGGATGTAGGTGAAATTCGCGTTAGCGCTCCACTTGTCCGTGAAGAGTGCGCGCCCTGTGAGTTCTACGCCAGTGAATCGCGCGTCGTCGAAGTTAACGCGTACGAGCACGGGGCTCGTGGGTGCGATCTCCACAAACACAAGCCCGTTCTCGTTTTGTCTGGAGATTCGCTCGCTGCCGAGGAACGTTCCCTCCGCACCCGGCGGCAACACCAAGGCTTGATCGAGGTAGACGTCGTTGAGTTTAGTCGTGAAGCCGGTTGCATCGAAGGCGAAACGCTGGCTCGTGTAACGGAAACTGAGATCGAAACTGTCGCTGCTTTCCGGCCCGAGCGTGGTGACGGGAATGCCGGTTGAAACTGCGTCAGCGAGCGCGGTGGTGCCGATGAAACCTCCGCGCGCGGCCCCCGTACCTGCGTCGACTTCGAAACCGGTACCGACGAGGCCAATGATTCCCAGGTCAGTGGTGTTCGGCGCACGGAAGCCGCGCGTGTACTTCGCGGCGATATCGAAACCTCCGCCGATAGTCACAACTCCGCCGAACCGTCCCGAGAACGCACTGAAGCG
>JAICGQ010000387.1 GCA_025923035.1 Pyrinomonadaceae bacterium
AGTGGAGATGGTGATGCCTGGCGACAACGTGGCGATGGAGATCGAGTTGATTGCTCCCATCGCGATGGAGAAAGGGTTGCGCTTCGCTATTCGTGAAGGCGGCCGCACCGTGGGCGCCGGCACAGTTTCGGAAGTTGTTGAATAAAGGAGCTTTGAGCTTTGTTCTTAGTGCTTTGTTGTTCGCTCCTGTGAGGCTCGCTAGCTGAACAAACAAAGTTCAAAGCACAAAGAACCAAGTACAAAAGTCATGAACGAAAAAATTCGCATTCGCCTGAAAGCTTACGACCACCGCGTGTTGGACCAGTCGACGACTGAAATCGTCGAGACTGCGAAACGCACCGGTGCTCGCGTTGCCGGTCCGATTCCTTTACCGACGGTGAAGAACAAGTGGACCGTGCTCCGTTCGCCGCACGTCGATAAGAAGTCGCGCGAGCAGTTTGAGATTCGCACGCACAAGCGGTTGATGGACATTCTCGATCCAACGCCGCAAACGGTCGACGCGCTGATGAAGCTCGATCTGCCGGCGGGTGTCGACGTGGAAATCAAAGCGTTCGGCAGGCAATAAGAGCATTGCCGATTGCCGATTGCCAATTGCCGATTGGCTTCGGACGGTAACGCTTAACTCTTTTGCAAATTGGCAATCGGCAATTGGAAATCGAAAATGATTAACGGGATCATTGGAAGAAAAATCGGCATGACGCAGATCTTTGCGTCGGACGGCACGGTCACGCCCGTGACTGTCATCAAGGCCGGTCCGTGTGTCGTCGTCCAGAAGAAGTCGTCTTCGGGACCTGACGGTTACGATGCGGTGCAACTCGGCCTCGTCGACGACAGGCCGCTCAAGTTGAAAAACGTCACCAAGCCCATGCGCGGTCACTTCGAAAAGACCGGCGGCGGCATTCCGCCGACGCGCATCTTGAAAGAGTTTCGATTGCTCGATGGTGGCGACAACCCGAACGTCGGCGACAAGGTGCTCGTCGATCAGTTTGCGGACGGCGAGATGGTCGATGTGATAGGGCGCTCGAAGGGTCGCGGTTTCGCGGGCACGGTCAAGCGTCATCACTTCAATCGCGGGCCGGAGTCGCATGGTTCGATGAACGTGCGCGCGCCGGGTTCGATTGGCGCTTCGGCGTACCCCTCGCGAGTTGTCAAGGGAAATCGATCGTCGGGTCACATGGGCGATGCGCGCATCACGACCAAAGGCCTGACGGTCGCGCGTGTCGATGCTGAGAACAATCTGTTGATGATTCGTGGCGCGGTGCCGGGAGCGAATGGCAGTGTGGTGATCATTCGCAAGGCCGAGAAGAAAGGGTAAGAGAGCTTAGTGCTTTGTTCTTTGAGCTTGGTCAGTGGTCCGTTGTCAGTGGTTGATGCGTTAATCGGCGACTGACAACTGACAACTGACTACGGACAAAGAACAAAGCACCAAGTACAAAGGACAAGGCTATGCCTACTGTTAAGGTGCGCAATATCAAGAACGAAGAGGTTGGCGAGCTGGAGCTGTCTGAGGTTGTGTTTGGCGCGCCTCTGAACGAAGGCCTGATCCACGCGGCGGTGCGGAATTACATGGCCAACGCGCGGCAGGGAACGTCAGCGACAAAAACTCGCGGCGATGTTTCAGGCGCGGGCCGCAAGCTCTGGAAGCAAAAAGGCACGGGCCGCGCGCGTATCGCATCGCTCCGTTCGCCATTGTGGAAAGGCGGCGGCAACACCCATGGACCGCAGCCTCGCGACTGGTCCTACAACATGCCGAAGAAGATGCGCCAGGGCGCGTTGCGATCGGCGTTGTCGGAGCGCGTGCGTGAGGGAAATGTTTCCGTGATCGAAGGCTGGTCGTTCGACAAGCCGAAGACGAAGGATTTCGCGGAATCGCTGGGCACGCTCGGACTCGGCGGCAAGACGCTCATCGTCGATTCGCTCGACAACGAGAACCTGCTGCTTTCCGCGCGCAACCTGCGCCGCGCGAAAGTGGTCAACAGCTTCGGCCTGAACATCTACGATCTGCTCTATCACGATCATCTCGTGCTGTCGCGCTCGGCCGCGGAAGAACTCGAGCAGTTGCTGGGTGCACGCAAAGATGTGGAGGGTTCGACGGAGCCTTCAGAAAGCGCGGACGAAGCACCGGCGAAGCCAAAGCGAACACGTAAACCGAAGCAGGACGAGGAGGCGGCGTAACGATGAGAACTGTTTGGGACATCATCAAGTCGCCGGTGATTACCGAGAAGGCGCTGGCTGCGAAAGAAGAGTCGCAGGACACGCAGCAGTTGTTGACCTTCCGGGTAGATCGCAAGGCAACGAAGCCGGAGATCAAATCGGCAGTCGAGACCATCTTTCAGGTGAAAGTCGACCACATCCGCACCATCAACTACATGGGCAAGATGGCGCGTCGTGGACGGTTCGAAGGTCGCAAGCCTTCCTGGAAGAAAGCGTATGTAACTCTCAAGCAAGGCGAGAAGCCGGTTGATTACGGCGAGGCTATCTAGGAATTAGTCAGTAGTCAGTGGTCAGTTGTCAGTGGCAGTCACTACAACGGACTACGGACAACTGACAACGGACTAATACGATGGGTATAAAGAAACTTACACCGACATCTGCGGCACGACGTTACCAAACGTATCTCACCAGAGATGAGTTGACGGTCGGCGCGGTTCCCGAGAAGTCGTTGCTGGAACCCAAGAAGCGCATTTCAGGTCGCAACAATGATGGCCGGATCACGGTGCGCCGTCGTGGCGGCGGTCACAAGCGCTTCTATCGCATCGTCGATTTCAAGCGCGATAAAGACGGCGTGCCCGGACGCGTATCGCAGATTGAATACGATCCGAATCGTTCGGCCCACATCGCGCTCATCACCTACATCGACGGCGAGAAGCGCTACATCCTGGCGCCTACGGGACTCGAAGTCGGCAAGACGATTATGAGCGGCGCCGAGGCTGACATTCTCCCGGGCAATACGCTGCCGCTGATCAATATCCCGCTGGGAACGCAGATTCACAACATCGAATTGCGTCCCGGCAAAGGCGGACAGATGGCGCGCTCGGCAGGCACGTTCGCGCAGTTAGTGGCGAAGGAAGGCGATTACGCGCAGTTGCGTATGCCGTCCGGTGAAGTTCGACGCGTGCCGTTGGTTTGCAAGGCGACGGTGGGCCAGGTCGGAAACATCGAGCATGAGAACGTTTCGCTCGGTAAAGCCGGACGCTCGCGCTGGAAAGGTTTGCGGCCGAAAGTCCGCGGCGTGGCGATGAACCCGGTGGACCACCCGCACGGCGGCGGTGAAGGTAAAACTTCCGGCGGACGCAACCCGGTGACGCCGTGGGGCCAGCCGACTCGCGGTTACAAGACGCGTAGCAACAAGCGCACGCAGAAGATGATCCTGAAGGATCGCAGAACGAAGTAATTGCAGATTTCCGATTGCCAATTGCCGATTGGCCCTGTCGGAACGGTTCGCGAAGAGACACGCGGCATCTTTGAGTTGAGGGTTTTCAAATCGGCAATCGGCAATCGCCAATTGGAAATGGAGAGATATGGCTCGTTCAGTTAAAAAGGGACCATTCATCGACAAAGGCATCGTGAAGGCCGTTGAGAAGGCTCGGGCGGGGGGCGCGAGGCCGCCGGTCATCAAGACCTGGTCTCGTCGTTCGACCATTACTCCGGACATGGTCGGCCTGACGTTCGGCGTCCATAACGGCAAACGCCACCTGCCGATCTACGTGACGGAAAACATGGTAGGCCACAAGCTCGGCGAGTTTGCGCCGACGCGGACGTTCAAGGGCCACTCGGGCACCAAGGTCGAGAAGGCCAGTAAGGTTGCCGGAGGACCGCCGAAGTAAATCCGGGTTCTCTTTGGGCCAATAATCAGAGTCGATAGAAGGTTAAGTAACGATGGAAGCAACAGCGAGTGCAAAGTATTTGCGAGGTTCGGCGCAGAAGGCGCGTCTGGTCGTGGATATGATCCGCGGCAAAGACGTGAACCAGGCGCTGGCGATCCTGCGCTTTACGCGCAAGCGTGCCGCGGCACACGTCGAGAAGTGCATGCGTTCGGCGATCGCCAACGCGAACGAGGCCGCGGAGAAAGCGAACATCTCGATCGATCCCGACGATCTGTGGGTGCGCACCGCGTTCGTCGATCGTGGACCAACGAAGAATCGCCGTCGCGTGCGGCCCGCTCCACAGGGACGCGCGTATCGCGAACAGCGTCACTTCTGTCACGTCACGATCTCTTTGAGCAACGACGCGCGGCCTGAACCGAAGTCCAACGGTAAAGCGCCGAAGGCGGAAGCCGGGGAAGCGAAGCCGGCGAAACTGGCCGAAAGCAAGGGTCGCAAACGTGGCGGCGCAGTTGCCGCTCCGAGAGCCAAACGCCCCGCGAAGAAGGAAGAGCCGGAAGCAGCCGCTGAAAAGCCGGCCGCCAAGAAGGCTTCGAAGAAGAAGGCCAAGAGCGACGAGTAACAGCTGGTAATTGACTGGAGAAGATTGTGGGTCAAAAAGTTCATCCATACGGTTTTCGACTCGGCTACAACAAAGATTGGCACTCTCACTGGTTCGCCAAGAAACAGTTTGGAGAGTTTTTGCTGGAAGATCTGAAGTTGAAGCGCGATCTGAAACA
>JAICGQ010000388.1 GCA_025923035.1 Pyrinomonadaceae bacterium
AAGTCTACCTCGAAGAGACACTGAAACCGATCGATCCAAACTACCGCTGCGTTTCGTTTCGCTCCGGCTCATCGGCGATTGCGCCTTCGCCTTTCGTGCTGAGCCAACTCGCCGAATTGGGGATCGTGTTCGACATGAGCCTGATTCAAGGTCTGCGCGTCAACACACGCAATCTGCAACTCGACTACACCCGCTGCGATGAAGGATTTCTGCCGTTCTACCCACGACTGGAAGACGCGCGCAGGATGTCGACCAAAATCGAACCAATCGTCTGCGTTCCGATCTTTTCTTTTGATCTGTCGCGTCGTCGATGCGCCGCGGAAGCGATCGCGAAGGTGCGCGCGAAGTTGCTGTCGCGAAACTCGCACGGCACGTCAAACGATTCGTATGCGTCACAAGAGTGGGACGACGTCGGACGTTCGTCACTGCCGGCGAAGGTTTACGACAAGGTGGTCCAGCCTTGCTTGAAGGGAAAACACATTGTCGCGGATATTGGCCGACTCGACTTCCCTTCACTGCGCGAAATGCTGAACGCCATCCGGACTGCCGCACACAAATCTAATCAGCCAGAAGTTTGGGTGGTCCTGACGAACCATTCGAAATACATCTCCGACTTCTCACACATCGATCGCTTTCTTCATGAAGCCCGCAGATACGACGACATCGATTTCGTTACGCTTGGTACGATTGCGAAACAGATTCAGGCCGGAAGAGTCGAAATAAAGATTAATCACCAGGGCGAAACGATTCGGAATAGACAGCTCGCGGATAAACAGTAATGCCTCGCTCAGCGAGCGGCAGCATTACCTCAAACAACTTCCGCGCGTCGGCCCGGAAGAATCGCATCCCATTCACGACGATGTCCTCGCAAGCCGCAGCCGGGACATGCCGCTTCATAAACTGCGGAATGTCGTGAACACATCGCTGCATATCATGCGCGTACGTCTCAACGATCTCTTCGTCACCGTTATAGTTGATACACGTCGCGCGAAAGATCTCCGGATGATACGTTCGCACGGGCGGGTTCGCCTTCATCGCGTCGTCGATGCAATACACAAACGAGAGGTACTCGGTCCACACGCCAATGCCGACGATCTTCGCGTCACACTCGATTAACTTGTAGTAAGGGCTCGGAACATCGTACGGATACGGCGACGCTTGATGCGTTGACGTCAGCCATTCCGCGTCACGACCGATCGCACAAACAGACTTCGTCGGATGAAGACTGCGAATCGCGCGTGCATTTCGTCGGCCGAATTCAGTTAAGAGTCCTGTGAACGATGGGGTTTTGCGCACGTCGAACACATGCCCTGCACGCAAGTATTCGTACGATGAAACAGGGCTGCGATTGGGATACGTCGGAAACAGCACCGTTCCCTTCTCGCCGATCACGCTCTGTATCAACGGCAGTATTCGATAAAACGGGAAGCCGAGGTTCAAACGGTCAACCGAGCTGTGCATGTAGACCACATCACCCAACCTAAGGCCAAGTCTTTCAACCAGGATCGCCGTCAAGTCAGTCTCGGTTAACTGCGGCAAACGCTCGACACGCGATCGTCGATACCGCTTTCGCGCGCGAACGACGGAATTGACAATGTCTACGGGCAACACTTTTCTGGCGAATTCCGCTATCGTCATCTGCGTGATTTCTTGAACCGTTCCGTATGCTGCTGCTCTGAAACCACATTCACACGCACCGGCACTTTGAACTTCTGCAACTTCTCGCGGCAATGTCGCTTCACCAGCGCGATTAGCTCTTTCTGCGACGAATCATCAAGCCGCGAAACGGCAGTGACGTCGGCACAAACGATGTTTCCGGTTATCGCATTCTTCTCACCGTAAACGGTGGCCTCGGCGATCTCGTCAAGCTCCTGAATCACACTCTCCACTTCCGCCGGGTAAACTTTCTCGCCGCCAACGTTGATGATGTCTGACTGACGACCGAGTATGCGCACATACTCGCCGTCGACTTCGACCACGTCGTTCGTGTTGAACCACCCGTCATCCGTAAACGGGCTCGGCGCGTTCAAATAACCAAGCATCGACGAGCGCGCTTTCACATGCAGCACGCCATCAACCACACGCGTCTCAAACCCCTGACCACCGACTTTCACCCACAGCGAGTCCGGTTCTCTCGACTTCGACTGGAGTATGCCCAACTCTGACAACCCATACGTTTGTTGCAACGCGATCTCCGGCAGCAACGCGTGCAGACGTTTGAGCGTGTGCTCAGGCATCGGCTCCGTTCCGTACGTAATGATGCGCAACGAGCTCAGGTCGTGTCGTTTATATGCCTCGCTCAACAGCATCAGATTCAGGAACGTCGGCGACGTCGGCAGCAGTTCAACGCGATGCGCCGTGACCGCGGCGAGCACTGAATCCGGATCGCGTCGTTCGACCGTAACAAGACAACCACCGTTCGCGAGCGTGTACAGCATCGTGTTCACACCGCCGATATGGTCGTAAAGCAGAAACGAGATCGCGCGCAGAGTTTTTCGCCGGACTTTAAACTTCTCCAGCAACGGCACGAAGTCATGCACAGCCGCTTTGCTCTCGCCTGTCGAGCCGGAAGAAAACAACACGAGACCGGGGTGTTGACGTTCACGGAGTGTGTCGTAAAGCGGCCGCTCATCGCCCGCGCCCGCCGGCTCCGCTGTTACCTCATCACTCGCGTCGATCGAGATCGCAATCTCACCGGCGGCGATTCGGATAAATTGCGCACGCTTGTCACGACTGGTCGTCGTTGATAAAGGCACTAGAATGCAGCGTTGATCGATTAGGGCGAAGAACAACGCCACAGCATTCGGAGAGAAGTCTGCGTCGAGAACGACAACGCGGCCGGGCTTCGCTCCCAGCTCCGGCAAACGCGCTTTCCAAGCTTCGAACAGCCGCAGCAGGGTGCCGTAATCGTAAACACGATCACGCCATACGACGGCGTCGCCACCCGGATTCGACTTCCAGACGTCCAGGATGAACTCGATCATCAAACACCACCGAGAAAAATCACCTGGCCGGTAATAAAGTCGCTTTCGGGCCGGATCAGGAAGTCGATGAGGTTCGTCACGTCGCTGAATGTTCCGCGACGCTTGATCGCTTGCAGACGCACGAGTTGGTCCAGTTTCTCTTCGGGAACAGACTTGATCAGGTCCGTATCTATCGGCGTTGGTCCAATCGCATTGACGGTGATGCCGAAGCTTGCGAGCTCTTTCGCCACCACCTGTGTGAAACTGATCACCGCCGCCTTCGACGCCGCATAGACTGCCTCGCCTTCGAGCTTCAAAGGTGTCGCCACACTCGCCACGTTCACGATGCGCCCGAACTGGTTCTTCTTCATCAGTCGCGCTGCTTCGCGACACATCAAAAACGTGCCGATAAAATTCGTGTCGAGGATCTCTCTTGCCTTGTCTACCGACGTCAGTAGCACGTGATTCATCGACGCGATGCCGGCGTTATTGATCAATACATCGAGCCGTCCGTTTCTGTTCGCCAGATCCGCGAACATGCTCTTGATCGACGTCTCATCAGTGACGCTAAGGCAGTAGTGATGGTAACGCTCGTGTCGCAGGTCTGAATCTTTTCGACTGCAACCAACAACTGAATACCCATGGCCCAGGTAATGTTCTGCGAGAGAACGCCCGATGCCTTTACGCGCACCGGTAATCAGGACCACTTGTTCGACGAGTTGAGACATTCAGTTGAGCAATTCCGCAACGTAGTCGGTCAGGGTTCCGACAGTGAGGAAGGGGCTGTTTTCACGCGACATCGCGCGATCGTCGGCGATCGTGATGCTCGTGCCGAACTCTGCTTTGATCTGATCCTCGACCTCCATGATCAGCGTCACGACGTCGATCGATTCGAGTTTTCCGGTCTTTCCGTAGAGCACCGCATCGGGCGACTTGTTCACGGAAATGCCCTTCGGCAGTTGTTTGTTCAATTCGTCAACAGCGCGATACACAGCTTGCTGAACTCGCTCCTGATCAGCCATTCAGATCCTCCGGAAGTTCGATAAAGACGCTGCATTATACGAGCGCAAGGGAGGTGTTCGGCAAATCGTGCATGTCACGGTGCGGGTGGTGAGGGCTGCGGCTTGATCATGGTCCATGTCGCAAGATCGAAACGATCGCCCGGTTTGAGCCAGTAATACCAGGAGCCTTCACGACGCACGTTATCGTAGATTGCTACTCTGCCAGTGCCGATTACCTCAAACGTGTTTCTCATTACTACCAGCGCGGCATCGTCGTCGATCCCGATACCAAGGATTTCCGGATGAGCGTCGACAACGTTTACCAATTCTGTGTCGCGTTTGGCGGAAGTCAAATGCGGGTTGATCGCGACGTTAGTGAGAAAGCCGAATCCGGTCGTTTTTCCCGGCGCCATCAGGAGCGGTTTGTCGGGCCGGCCACGCACGGTGAACGAGCCTTGAATGATCGCGCCCGCAGAACTGCCGAACACGACACCGCCACGCTGGAGCAGAGCCTTAAGCGCCCTAAGCGTGCGTGTTCCAAGGTACGCCTCTGCAAGGCGGCCGGCATTTCCGGGAATCAGATACACGCCCGTCGCGGAACTCA
>JAICGQ010000389.1 GCA_025923035.1 Pyrinomonadaceae bacterium
CGGCGACGCGCTGATAACTTACGAACTCGAAGCGCTGTTGATGAAGGACGCGAACGCGCCGATCGATATCGTCATTCCGCGTTCGACGATCTTCAGCGAGCATCCGGCGGTGGTGATTGACAAAAACGTTGCGAGTGACAAACGTCAGGTCATCGATGCGTTCATGCAGTACTTGTGGAGCGACGAAGCGCAACAGGCGTTCGTGAAGTTTCATTTTTATTCCACGACGAACGATGCGTTCAATCAAGCGAACACGGGTTTCGGCCACATCGAATTTCCGCTCACGATTGACTATTTCGGCGGTTGGGCCAGGGCGTATCCGGAAGTGATCGAAGGCGTGTTTCAAAAACAGGTGCAGAAGAAATGAGCACGGCAGTATCAGCAATGCGACACGTGCGAGGGTTCGACGTTGTGCGGCCTCTCAGCATCGGCATGCTCGTGTTCATGATGTTGCCGCTCGTGTTTCTGCCGCTCGCGTCGATCTTCATCTTCGGCACCAGCAATGGTCTCGATAAATTCTGGGCGGCGCTGATGGCGCCCGAAGCCATTTTCGCGCTCAAGCTCTCGATGGCGACGAGCTTTTGGGCCACCGTCTTCAACGTGATCTTCGGACTTTTCGCAGCCTACGTTCTCTCGCGTTACAACTTCTGGGGCCGTAACGCGCTGATCGTCACGATCTCGTTGCCGACGGCAATTCCGACCGCCGTCGCGGGCTTCGCGCTGCTTCTGCTGTGGGGACCATACGGCACGCTCGGTCGTTTTCTCACGCCGAACTTCGAGATCATGTTCACGGCGTTCGCCATCATCCTGGCGAACATCTTCGTCACGTTCCCGCTCGCATTCGGCGTGATCAAACCCGTATTCGACACCATGAGCCGCTCGCTGGAAGAAGCATCAGCGACGATCGGCGCCACGCGCTGGCAAACGTTCTGGCACGTCACGTTGCCGTCGTTGCGCGGCGCGATCGTTTCCGGAGCGCTGCTGACTTTCGCGCGCGCAGTCGGCGAATTTGGTTCGACGATTCTCGTTTCCGGAAACCTTGCCGGACGCACTCAAACAGCTCCTCTCTACATCTTTGCAAAGTTCAACGAAGGACAGATTGAAGCGGCGAACGCGATCGCCATCGTGCTGGCGCTATTTTCGTTTCTGATCTTCAGCGTGTTGTTCTTTGCCCGCGATTGGCTCGACGTCGATTAAATCGACGTCGATTGAGACTCGAATGGTAAAAGCCAGGGAGACATTGATCCCGAAACCCGTGGAACCGGCGCCCGCGCTTGTTGATCCGCCGGCCGCGGCCAGTGTGGTCGGCCTCAGCAAACGCTTCGGGAAGACGAGTATCCTCGAAAACATCAGCTTCGATGTTGCCCAAGGTGAGGTGCTGGTGTTGCTCGGAGCATCCGGCAGTGGCAAGACGACGATCCTGAGAATCATCGCCGGTCTCGAGATGCCGTACACAGGCAAGGTGATTCTGCACGGCAAGGACGTGACGGAGCTGCCGGCGCGCGAACGTGGCGTGGGCGTCATCTTCCAGGCGTATGCGCTATTTCCGAAGATGACGGTCGAGAAGAACATCGGTTACGGCCTTCGTATCAGAAAGCGCAAGCGCAAGGAGATCAAAGAGAAGGTGAACGAGTTGCTCAAGCTGGTCCAACTCGAAGAGCACCGCAAAAAATATCCTTCGCAGCTCTCGGGCGGTCAGCAACAGCGCGTCGCCATCGCGCGAACACTCGCGTACAACCCCGAGGTGCTGTTGTTCGACGAACCTTTCGGCGCGCTCGACACGCAAACGCGCGTTCACCTGCGCCGCGAGATCCGTGCGCTGCTGAGAAAAGTAAACGTGCCGTCGATCTTCATCACGCACGATCAGGAAGAGGCGCTCGAACTGGGCGATCGCGTTGCAGTGTTGAACCAGGGCCACATCGAGCAACTCGGTACGCCGCTCGAGATCTACAGTCATCCGGCGACCGAATATGTCGCGACTTTTCTCGGCGCTGCGAACCTGCTGGAAGCGACGGTGCAAAACGGCGGCCTGCAAGTCGGTTCGGCTCATCTGACTGCGATGTTGGACCACACACAGTTTCAGGATGGCGACTGCGTCAAGATCGTCTTTCGTCCGGAAGACGTCGTGTTGAGCACGAGCGAGTTCGTTCGCTCAGGCGCTGCGAAGATTTCGGCCGGGCGTATCGAAGAGATCAGCTTCGTTGGTGCGTACGAACGGTTGCGCTTGCGATTGGACCGCGGTGAGGAGTGTCGCGCCGACGAGACTCCGTATTACCTGACGACTGAAACGCCGGAAAGCCAACCGACGAAGTCGATTATCGCCACGCGGCCCAAACCGGACGCAGCGGCGACCAAACTACAGATCGGAGATCGCGTCGTGGTGGCCATCACTTCTTTCACTGTCTTGCCCGCGTCCAAACGATGATAGTTATTCGTTTGACCTTCGTCTTCCTGCTGATGCTCACACCGGTTTCAGCGCAAGCTCTTTTGGACCAGACGGACAACCAGCAGTGGAACGAGGTCCAACTCTTCATTCCCGTTACAAAGCAGATCGATTTCACGCTGGGCGGCACCTTGCGAATCGGTCGCGATTTTAGCAATCCAATTGATGAGCGCGTCGGCGCGGGTTTCTCGTTCAAGTTCGGAAAGTACATCACCGTTTCGCCCCACTATCAGCACATCGGCATGCAGCCTTTTGCCGGACGGCGCGTTTGGGAGAATCGTTTGTCGCTCCCGGTGCAGGTTCGGTTCGACATCGGAAAGTTCCGGTTGACGGTTCGGAATCTATTCGAGCGCCGGTTGCGAAATTCCGGGCTCAAGACGACGCGTTATCGGCAACGGCTGCAGGTCGAACATCCGGTTGGATCAAAGGATCTGGGATTGTCGCTGTTCATCTCAAACGAAGTGTTTTACGACTGGGCTGTCGATCGATGGGTGCGGAATCGTTTCTCAGTGGGCGGGATCAAAGTCTTCAATAAACACTTCACGCAAGACTTTTATTACCTGCGACAAAACGACGGAGTCAGCGTTCCCGGCGATCTAAACGTCATCGGCACGACGCTCAGAATCCGGCTTTAACTCCCGTTTAGAGCAGCTACTGCGAGGCTATTGAAGCGCCGGCGCACGCCGTTGATGTTTGCGAACGGAAGTTGCCGCGCGTGGGTGCGGTTTGTGAGCAGGATGAAGACGCGGTGTTGCTCGGGATCGATCCAGAGCGACGTTCCGGTAAAACCGTTGTGACCAAAACTATCACGCGGCAGATCGAGTCCGGCGGTTGATTCGCTGGTTTCAGCGAGTTGCCAGGCGAGCGAGCGCGACTCTTCGAGTTCCGGCGTCATGTTTGTGCGGAACAGCATGCACGTTTGCGGCGTCAACAGTTTGCTCGAATCGGGAAGAAACTGTTGGGCCAACATGAATGTGTCCGGCGCGCTTGAAAACAAACCCGCGTGACCCGCGGCGCCGCCGAGAAAGTAAGCGTTCCCGTCGTGGACTTCACCCCAGATCAATCGCTGACGTGAATTCTCGTATGCGCCTGCGCCGCTCTGCTCGATCATGTCGCGTTCGTAAGCGTTGCCGGTCTCGCAGGCGGCGATGCCTGTCTGCAACGCTTCTTCGGGATTGAAAAACGTTTGCTGCAAAGCCAGGGGCTCAAAGATCTCGTTACGCGCCATGTCGACCAGCGAGTGTCCGGTCATTCGCGTCAGCAACATTCCTAGCGCGATGAATCCGAGGTCGCTATAGACGACGCGTGTTCCCGGTTTGTATTCGAGATCCAGACTCGCGATGGCGCCCGCCGCGCGTTCCGGTTCGTCTTCAGCGAGCAGGTACAGCGGTCTCCACGCAGGCAGTCCGGCGCTGTGCGTCAACAGCTCGCGGACGGTGATCATGGACTTGTCGGTGCGATCGAACTCCGGCAGGTAATGAGCGACGGAGCTGTCGAGCGTCAACTCACCGAGTTCGATTCGTCGCGCGCAAAGCAACCCGGTGACGAGTGGTTTCGTCAGCGACGCGAGATCGTAAATCGTGTCGAGCTTGTTGGTGACCCGATATGGTTCGACGGCGGAATGGCCCAGTGAGTCAGTGAAGACTATTCGTTCTTTTTCGCCGATGAGATATACAGCGGAAGGGAAGTCGCCCGCTCTGATGTGCTCTTCAAGCAGGTTGGTGATGTCGGGATTTCGACGTATGTCATGCGCGGCTGACATTTAACTGCTCAGAATGTGCTTTGATTCTCTCCAAAGTGCGCAGCGCCAAGCTTAACGCATTTCGGCCATCGGATCCCGACACCGGCACCGGCAATCCACCACGCACGGCGTCAAGAAAAGAAACGATCTCGGCGCGCAACGGCTCGACGTCGACGATCTCCAACCGCTTCGCACTGACGACAGGCCACGATCCGGGCGCGCGCGGCGGCGCCAGACTGCTAACCGACGCATGCTTCGTCGTGTAGTCGATCGCGACGTAGTCGTGCGGTTGAAAGAAACGCATCTTCCGGATCTTTTCAGTGCCGACACGCGACGCCGTGATGTTCGCGACCGCACCAGACGCAAACTCCAGCCGCGCA
>JAICGQ010000390.1 GCA_025923035.1 Pyrinomonadaceae bacterium
ACTGCGCCAACGAGGAGATCGGATCGGGGACGAGTTTCTCGGCACCGGCAGTCGCGGGGCTTGCAGCGGACCTGATGCAAGTTAAGCCAATCCTGCGTGTGTTTCCGGAGTCGGTGAAGGCGTTGATTCTCGCAGGAGCGACTGACAACGTTGAAGGCGCTGCACGTCTTAGCGAAAAAGACGGCGCCGGCGGTGTCAACGCGCTCACGTCGTACACGAGCGCGGTCAACAATCGTTACACGTGGCGTTATGTGACGCCGTCGAGCTTCGACGCGAGCCGCAACATCACGATCGACATCGGTTGGGTCAATGCCGGACAGCGCGTTAAGGTGGCGCTGGCGTGGGATTCAACTCCGACTAGCGATTACCTGACCGACCCGCTCAAAGCCGACCTCGATCTCTACGTTTATGCTCCAACTCAGAGCTTCTTCTCGACGAGTTGGGACAACAGCTATGAGGTCGTCGACTTCGTTGCCGCAACTTCCGGCAACGTCCAGATCAAGGTCCATAACTACCGCTTCGACGGACTCAACGAGTACGTTGGCGTCGCCTGGAGCCTTTCGTAATTCGGCTTCAGCAAAAGGGACGCTCGCGCGAAACGGGCGTCCCTGCAAAACCTCTTATGAACACCAGAAACCACTCGCCAGCGTTGCCGGACTGATCGGGTTGCACTTGCCCGGACTCGGATTGCCGGTAGTTCCACAGGCGCGACAGATCCAGAGATCGCCCTGCTGGTCGCGAAAGATATCGCGGCAAGGTCCCGCGGAGAACTGAGTCCAGCAACCCTCGAATGTCCAACTTGCGGCGGGCGCCGCGGAGGCATAATTCGTGCGTTGGACCACGCCAGGTGCGAGGAAAAGAGTGAAAAGAACGAAGACTACGACTGAGATTTTAATCGTACGTAAACTCATCAGACACACCTCCATTTTTTGGAAACGTTACATCTACGATCGACTTCTCGACCGCTTCGCCGCCACCGACGCCCGGGCAGCAGCTTCGCCGCCTGATGTAAGGCGGCGCGAGGTGTCAATCGCGTGAATTACGTAATCGTGGATGCGACTAATTCCCGTCGGGCGATCGCACGGCCTTCCAAGTGATGGTGACGCTCTTTAGCGGATCCAGAGCTTCGACGCGGAACAGAAAGTACAAGTCAGTCTCCCTGTCTTTGGTATGCACGGCGTACATGTGACCGACAATGGCATCCAGTTCAGGCTCATTACCTGTAGGAGGGGGATGAGGAGTGAGTACCGGCACCTGGAAATTGTCGTTCCAGTTCAGCGCGCCCAGGTCCTGGATGCGACTCCGGTCACCTCCCGCCAACGACACCAGGAACCTGTCGCGGTCTGGACTGTTCCCGAATAGAACGTCCCAATCATTCAGCGTAAACGGCACCGCCAATTCACCGTTCATGCCGAACTCGAAACTGTAAACCGCGTCGGCAAAGTTGTCCTTGCCGTTGATTACTCTCCGTGCGGGAAGCGTCACGCGTCGAGGCTCAGTCTGGACCTCGATATTGAACAGGACTTCGTTGCTGGTCTGCCCGCGCAAACTAACGCTTATCGACACATCACCAGCCTGGGCCAACGCGTCGGGCAACTTGACGACGACCTGCGTCAGCGTGTCAATGCCAGGAACTTTTCCAACGGACTCGACCGTTAAATCGTAGTTTCTGGATTGGGAATCGCGAGCGCGCGCAGTAACAGCGGATGCAGTCTCGCCCGGCAGCAGGTCCAGGTTGGTTCCGAAGAGCGTCACGCGACTGCGCCGCTCGTCTACGCTAAGGTTATGAATGTTTACGACTGGAACCGGATCGCGACGGAGCGTGACGGACTCGACTGCGACGGCACGCGTCGAGTTCTCCTGTGTGAACAATGTTGGCCCAGGAGTAGCCTGCGCCCGAGCCGCCGACGCAGCGGAGACAATCGCGATAACAACGACGCATGTTGTGAGAAAGGTCTTCATGATCGGCGCGAGGTGGACGTAGCCTATGGTTGCTTGTGGCCCACGTCAAGCCAAAATACACCAGCACGTGCGTCCACCTGACCTGGCGACGATCAAAAATTAACTCAACTGACAGACATCACGGTTGAAACGAACCGCGCTTGTCCGACGCAAGTCCTTTATTAACGGCTTGTCGAACGCGCTCGGCGCGGGCGTCGGAATCCGTCATGTTCGTCTTTTTACGAAGCTGAAGGTAGATACTTAGAACTTTCGCTTCGTCCTGGTCGGTCCACGTCGCCGGATTTATCTTGCCGGTGGAGGTGATGAATTGATTCACCGCGGCTGCGAGCGTTTTGGGAACATGTCCCGGACGGTTCACATGTTGATCGAGCAACAAGGCGACGCCAAATTCGGAGCTCACGAAGTCAGCAACGAACAGGTCGCGAATCTTGTGACTTCCATCGCGGTAGAAAAGATCGATCCGGCTGGCGGCGTACTCGATTTCCACCTGGCGCATCGTGTCGTCGTGTCCGGCGCGGAAGAACCGGAACGCCCATTCCAGAGTTCGAAGTTTGGCTTGCTTGTCAGCCGCCGTCTTTACCACAGCTCCGTTCAAAGAGAAGAACCCCGTCGGCGTTACCCCTGGACGGCTGTTGACCGAAGCGATATCAAGCCCGAACTGGCCGAGCAGTTGTTGGAACACGGCCGGATTTGTTTGCTTCAAGCGGTTAACCATCGCGGGTAGTTCGCCGGGATCGTTTTCTGCGCCGGCGGTCCACTGAAAGCAGCCGAACGTCACAAACGCGTTGTCCCAGGTATTGATTGCTTCCAACTTTCCTTCGTTTACGGACACGGCTGACATTACGCGCAAACGCGATGCGGAAATGTTTGTAAACGCATCCTGATGCTTGCTGACAAAGTCGGCGATGGAAGTGTTGCCATTGTTAAAGATGCCCAACTTAAACCGTTTCCCAAAGACCGAGCCATCCGGAGCTACGGCTTTATCGCCGACGAAGCGAAAACTGCCCGTCGCTGCAGTGGCGTCTGCAGTAGCGGTACCTCCCGCCGCACCGGCGGCTCCCGCAGCGTCCTGTTGGATAAACTCCGCCGCGACGAATCCTACCTGGCCACTGACGTCAACTTTGAGAGTTCCATTCTGGGTATCGAGTATTTCAACGACCGTACCCTTGGGTAGCACCTTAAGAATCGTGCCGCCTGGGGTCGCGCGAAGATTCAGACCTTTTGCAGGTGTTACAGTGCCGGTTCGAGCCATGGTCTTTCTCCTGTATGAGTGTCTTGATTACCGTCTAATAGTAATGGCGTGATCGCACTTTTCATTTGAGAGTGCGGGTTGGGCGTAGCGAGTGTCCGGGTTTCCCCGCGTGCGCGCCGAGGCTCGGCGGCCGTCAAATCCGAAACGGCGGGAGACTATTCCTGTTACTGAGGAAAGTCAATGAATATGCGGCGGTCGGAGAGGTGATCTGTCGATTAACCGCCGCAACAAGCTAGCAAATTCCACGTGTTTGAGCGCCACCATCGCAAACCGCGGGTTTTACGATTAGCCAGGTCGTAACGGCGCCGGCTGCGACTCCACCGATGATCAACCAGGTTTTTGCCGAGACGCTGCCGCCGGCCTTACTAACGCTCTCAACCTCGGAATAAAGGATCGACTGAGTCGTTTGGTTTTTTGGATCTCTCAGGTTAAACGACACCGGCTCTACCGATTCGATATAACCCTTAAGTTTAGTTTGATCGCGGAACTTGACCTGGACCTGCGTGTCCCTGGCGGCTGATAGTGTTTGGACTTTCGCGCGGATCTTTTCGCTGTCGCCAGTCGTTTGGGCGGTTGCCGTCATGGGTAGACCAAGACTCAAGGCAGTTACGATTAGTGCAAGCGCTACGGTTAAATGTTTCTTCATCACAAGTCGAATCTCCTGTCGTTTCGAGTACCGCGCGTCTTTGGCAACCGTTGTTCCAGACTGGCGTCGCGAGGTGGTCCACGTTTTTCGGCGGTGTCGAATGGCTCCAGTTGGATGATGATGCAGGAAAAATCTGTCAGTTGATGTGCAACGGGGAGCGCCGCACGCTCGAATGTGGCGCGCCACATTGGCGAACAGTTCGCGGTAGATAAGATCGCGCGCCATGCGACGGTTTCTACCAAGAGTGACGATTGCTTGCGCCGCGTTTGCCATCGGCACATTTGCGGGCTCAGTTCACCAGCATCTTTTTACCAAGCGCCCGGTTGACGTCGACCTGCCCGCTCCAACCGCACCACCGCCTCCCATCACACCTCCACTCGTGAAAGAGGAATACTATCCCGAGGATGCCGGCATTGGCCCACGCGATATTGAGTTCTTCATCGAACAACATCCACACGCGAACCTCACACGGCTTTGGGAACGACTGGGAGTTCGCGGTCAGAAATCGAACCCGTTTGATTGGGGTTGCAACAACTGCACGGCGCAGGTCTTCGATTACCACCTCGACGATGACCCGGACAGGGAAATTGTGCTGCGGATCGCCGACCCGATGAGCGAGGCGTACCGGTACCTGGTCTTCAAGTTCCGCGCGGGCGACGAAATGAAGTTGCTGGGACAC
>JAICGQ010000391.1 GCA_025923035.1 Pyrinomonadaceae bacterium
CGACATTCGCTTCAACGGCTTTAACGAACGATACACGCTCGCACTCAAGGAAAACGATCTGGGCTTCACTGCCCTCGACTTCCGTGCCGGACAGTACATCCTGACGAACCCATCCGTAGCGGTAATTAGACCTGGCAGCCCACTCGCGCTTGCCGGCGCCGTCGTCGGCTCCACTGGACGATCCGCAAACTTGTTTCACCAGGGCGTGCTTGCCAGGCAAACATTCAACGAACGCTGGTCCAGTCAATTCGGCGGCGACATTCAGATCTTCCGCCAGCCAAACCAGATCGCACTTTCGTCAACACTCGAGGGTCTCGTTTTACTAATCCAACCAGGACTCGGAATCGCGCTCTCGGGACCGCTGCCAGGCACCGGCAACGCAACGACAACTCCCGGCGGCGCAAGGTACACAGCGCCCGGCTTTAAGATCGCCCGCGCTACCTATCGCCTGAACTATACCGGCTTCAAACACGGCAACCACGACTACCCGGTCCAGTTTGACCTGCACCTCGCACGCAACGTCGCAACCGGTCTCAACGAACGCGACGCAATGCTCACGTCGCTGCAAGTCGGCCGGATCACAAAACGCGGCGACATGTTGTTTCAGTACGTCTTCGCGATCAAAGGAGCGAACGCGCTCATCTCACAGTTGACCGACGACGACATAGGAACAAACACAGGCGTCAACATCCGCACGCACCACTTCAGGTTTGAATACGGTATCTCTCGGAGAGTGACTTTCCAGAACCTGATCTACATCCAGAACTCGTTGCGGAGAAGCGGACAGTATCCAAACTTCTTTGTGCCGCTCGGCGATTTCGCACCAACCACCTATCGCTGGCAGCCGCAAATCGTGTTCACGTTTTAGAGACAGCGCTCGCCGCGGACTCTTAGGACAACCGAGCCAGTCTTGTGAGTCCGCCCAGCAGTTCGTGGGCGCTGGGAACGGGCACGCCCATGTAACGCATGACCGAAACCAGCACGACGCCGAGAACCACGCTCGTTGCTACGGCTTTCACCATCGCGCCAGCCACTCCACTCACGAACGTCGACACAGAACGATAAACTCGTCGGATTCGCATGTTCAATCTCCCCAAACGCTAGTCTGTTTCTTCAATCACTGGTGAGTAGTTGAGGCCTTATTGGGGCGTCGGGGACAAACTGGAGGGCAAGAAATGCAGACGCATTATGGCAGACCTCCAAGGCTCTGACAACACTGTTTTGCACAGCCCGGAAGGTGCAAAAATCGAGCAATTTTTTAGCGTTTTGGGAGGTGGATACTAAAAATCGTGCCTTTTCCGAGCTCAGAATCGACGGTCACTTCGCCGCCGTGGAGCAGCGCCAGGTGTTTGACGATGGCGAGCCCGAGTCCGGTGCCGCCGATGTCGCGCGAACGGGCCCGGTCGACCCGGTAAAAACGCTCGAAAAGCCGTTCGAGATGCTGCGCCGGAATCCCATCGCCGTTGTCTTCGACCATGATCCGGTCGCGAGTTCCCGGTTCGTGCCGGATCGTCACCGTGCCGCCTTCGCGGCTGAACTTGATACCGTTGTCGATGAGGTTCGTAAGCATCTGCTCGAGACGCCGGGAGTCGGCGAAGACAGCGGCGTCCGGCTCGACGCGATTCACGAGAGTCACGCCATTCGCAGCAGCCTTCGCTGCAAGCGAGGCGCAGACCTCGGCTACCAACTCGTGAAGCTCGACGGTCGCGGCGCGCAAGGTAACGTTGCCGCCTTCGATTGCGGTGAGTTCCAGAATGTCGTCGATTAGACCATGCATTCGCGACGCATTCTTACGAATGATCGAGAGGAACCGTTGCGAGCTTTCCGCATCTTCCATCGCGCCTGTTTCGAGCGTTTCGACAAACGCAAGGATTGCCGTGAGCGGCGTGCGCAGCTCGTGCGAGACGTTGGATAAAAACTCCTGCCGGATTATCTCGAGCCGCTCCGTGCGCGTGATGTCGAAGAACACGCCGAGTGCGCCTTCAGGTCCCTTGCCGTTTCCGCCGATCGGAACGACGCGGAGATCGAACACCTGCCGCTCTGGTCCATGTGTCTCGACTTTGATGCCGCTGCTTTCAACGCCTTTTAGCCCATCGAGGAACGCACTGTAGATCGCGGGGTTGCGCGTCAATTCAGTCAAACGTTGTGAGTTGAGTTTTGGGAGTGTAGGACTGAAGAGTCGATGCGCGGCTGGATTCGACGCAACCACGCGCATGTCTTTATCGACTACCAACAAGCCCTCGCGCATGCTTCCCATCGTCGCCTCAAACAACGAGCTGACGGCAAAGCTCTCCGGCGATTGGCTTAAATCCGGCAGGGGATTCGATCTATTCGTGTCCTTCCGACGGCTAAAAAAAATGATGGCCGCAGTCAGCAGCACCAGAACACTGAAGACAATGCGAAGAGAAAACGATGTAACTACGAGCGCGAGAACGGTCAGAACAACACAGACACTGACGAGGAGAGCTAGTCTCTTGGGGACTTCAGAGAACACGGATCAAAACCAATATCCTTTTCAGTTGGTATGACAACCAACGAACCGATAACCAACACCGACGACTGTTTCGATGCAATCGCCGCACTTGTCAAGCTTCTGTCGCAGGCGGCGAATGTGCACATCGAGCGTGCGCGCATCGCCATAATAACTGTAGCCCCAAACGCTATCCAGCAACTGCTGGCGGGTGACGACGCGATCGGCGCTCTTAGCGAGCACGGAGAGTAGCGTGAATTCCTTGTTCGTGAGTTTGACCTTGGTGCCGTCGCAGACGACACGGATGTCGTCGAAGTCGATGATCAGGTGATCGTCTTCGTAGGTCTTACCCATGTTCTCGTCGGCGCGACGCATGACTGCGCGCACGCGGGCGAGTAATTCACGGACTGAAAACGGCTTCGTTATGTAATCGTCGGCGCCGAGATCGAGACCGGTTACGCGATCCGATTCCGAGGCTTTCGCAGTGAGCATGATGATCGGCGTGCGTCTCGTCGCCGGTTCGCGCCGAAGACGACGGCACAACTCGATCCCGCTCATTCCCGGAAGCATCAAGTCGAGAATTATCAGTCGCGGTGGTTCGCGTTCGTTCAAAGCGGCTGTCAGGCCGGCTTCGCCGGTTGGAGCAGTGATTGCCGCCAATCCTTCACGTTCAAAGTTGTACTTCAAACTCTCAGAGATGTCGGCATCATCCTCGATGATCAGGATTGGACGAGTCATAACTAGGTAGTGTGTTTGATGAAAGCTGCTTCGGCCATGTAGACCGTTAGTTCGCAAATGTCGGTGACGTAATCGCCGATGCGTTCGAGATGCTTCGCGACGAACAAAAGGCGCGCGTCACGTGTCGCAGTGGCAGGCTCCGTAACCATCAGTTCGATCAGACGATGAAACGTGTGGTTGTAGAGATCGTTGATCTCGTTGTCGCTTTTGATGATTTCACGCGCCGCCATTGCATCGCTTGAAGTAAACGCATCGAGCGCGGCGCGCAGCATCTTCAGTGCATGGTCCGACATGCGACCCAGATCGATGACCAACTTCAGTTCCGGTTCGTTGTTCAAGTCGATCGCAGCGCGGGCGATGTTGCAGGCGTGGTCGGCGATGCGTTCCAGCACCGGCGCCATCTTCGCGACCGAAATCACGAAGCGCAGGTCTCGCGCCGCAGGCTGGCGCAGCGCGATGATGTCGATGCACTGGCGATCGATCTCGACTTCGAGCTGATCGACCTGATCGTCGTGGTCCAACACCTGGCGCGCGACGTCGGTATCACGCTCGCTGAGCGCGTACATGGCGCGCGCCAGCGCCTGCTCTGCCTCGCCGCCCAGCAGCAAAACTCGATCGCGCAGTGAACTCAATTCGTCGTCAAGATGACGGTGTAAATCCATTTTTAGATCTCTCAATCTGCATTACCCGAAGCGTCCGGTAATGTAATCCTCAGTTGTTTTTTCATTAGGGGCAGTAAACACCTTCTCAGTCGGATTTACCTCTATCAACTTACCAAGCAGGAAAAACGCGGTCGTATCGGAAACGCGCGCTGCCTGCTGCATGTTGTGCGTCACGATCACGATCGTGTACTGCTTCTTCAGGTCGAAAATCAGCTCTTCGATCTTGGAAGTGGCGATCGGATCGAGGGCCGACGCGGGTTCGTCCATCAATAGTACCTCAGGACGAATCGCCAGTGCTCGCGCGATGCATAGTCGCTGCTGTTGTCCTCCGGACAGACTCAGCGCCGAAGTCTTCAACCGATCTTTAACCTCATTCCACAGCGCCGCATCGCTCAGTGCTTGTTCGACCCTGTTCGCGAGCTCGGAACTGCTGTTCGTAAGTCGATTGATTCTCAAACCGTAAGCAACGTTGTCGAAGATCGACCTCGGAAACGGGTTCGATTTTTGAAATACCATTCCCACCCGGCGTCTCAACTCGACGACGTCGGTTCCCGGTGCGTAGATGTCCTGTCCGTCAATCAGCACCTGACCTTCGACGCGCGTGCCGGGAATGA
>JAICGQ010000392.1 GCA_025923035.1 Pyrinomonadaceae bacterium
ATGTTGCGCAGATGCGGGCGCACGTCGCGGGCCTGCCAGTAGGCGTCGTAAGTCGGATGGTCCATCAGGTCGTTCCAGAATCCGACTTCGCCGTGCAGGTACTTCCGGTTCGCGTTCGCTAGCGGTCCCAACTCGAGAAAGAACCGGTAGCCGTCGGGAGTGCCGTGTTGGAAACGCGGGGGAAACTCCGTGGTCGGCTTCGGACGTCGCTTGCCAAGCGTGGCGAAGAAATTGAACGCATGCGGTAGAAACAGTGCGCCGTTGTGATGAAAGTCGTCGCCGATGAACCAGTCGGCAATTGGCGCCTGTGGCGACGCTGCTTTCAGCGCAGGATGCGCGTCGATCGATCCCATCGACGTGTAGAAGCCGGGATAGGAAATACCCCACATGCCGACGCGGCCGCTGTTGTTCGGCACGTTCTTCAGCAGCCACTCGATCGTGTCGTAGGTGTCGGTGCTTTCGTCGATGTCGGTTGGACCGCTCTTGCGCGGCTTGTGTGGACGCACCTCGACCCACTCGCCTTCCGACATAAACTTCCCGCGCACGTCCTGGTAGACGAAGATGTATTTCTCGTTCTGCATGAACAGCGATGGTCCAAGGGCAGTGCGGTACTGCTCTGGTCCGTACGGCGAAACGCTGTAGGGTGTGCGGTTGAGAATTATCGGATAGGTTTGTGAGCGATCGCGTGGGGCGTAGATGGCGGTGAAGAGCTTCACGCCGTCCCGCATCGGGATCATCTGTTCGAGTTTTGTGTAATCTGCTTTTACGGCAGCTTCTGTTTGCGCACTTGCCTGCCCGTGAGGAACAAACAGTAGAACACAGATCAAAACGAATTGAGGAAAACAACGTCTCATGGAGCTTCGACTATCAATTCGCGGCCGAATGTGAAGTTTGGACGTTTTCGTCCTTTCATGTACTTCGCAGCGGTCTGTGACAGTGAAGTGATGAGCACCGGCAGCGCGATGGTTGCATCACACGGGACATAAGCGGTATGAGCGCCGCGCGCGAGCCGTCCGTAGATCAGTCCCTCGTCAAACGAGACGGCATTGGATCGTCCGCCAGGATGAGCCGCTTCGGTCGAGATTTGGATCGCGTATTTGTGCCCGTGATGATGCTCTTTTTGCAGGAACGATGAGATCGTCGCTTGTTGAATGAAACTCTTCGTCGTACCGCCGCCCAGATTAATGATGCCCGACACACGCGCCTGGGCCATTACGTTCATCATGTCGAGCACATCCTGGATGACGTCGAACATGAAGTTGTTCTTCTTCTCGAAACGCGCGCCGGCGATGCCGACTGCCAGTCCGCTGTCAGCGATCGCGGGACAGAAGATCGGAACGCGAGATTTGTAAGCGGAGGTCAGGATGCCGTCTTCCGACGCGATCTCGGCGAGTTCACGTCCGAGCAGGTGCAGAAACTCGCGAGCTGAGTAAGCACGCGTTTGGTCGAGTTGGTTGGTGAAGCCTCCGATCCACTCTTTCGCTTCGCGATACTCTTCGTCGCTCGCGAGCAGGTCCCACATGCGGCTGATTTGGGCCGACTCGAGTTCGGCGTCGGTCATGGTTGGGTGCGCCTGGAAGTGATAGCGGCCGAGTGTTTCGTGTAGATCGTGAAACAGCATCGAGCCTGAGCAGACCAAAGCGTCTACGAAGCGGTTCTTGATCACGTAGGCCAGCAGCCGTCGCATACCGGCGGGGATGAGAGCGCCGGAGGCGGAGACGATGATCGTCGTGTTGTCGCCGAGCATGTCGAGCCAGATGCGATGGGCTTCGGCGAGTTGGCGTCCGCCAAAACCCGTGCCTTCCATTTTTTCGAGGAGTCCGGCCACCGAACGATCGCGATCGACCTGAACTGGGCGAGTGGGAGTGGTCAAATACTTCGATGCTTTTGGTTTGCGTTGAGTGACCATGCAGGTTGTCAACCTCTCGAACTGAGCTTTCTGCTGAATTAATTGCTTCTTACATGATTAATAATCCGTATGCCGACGGGAACGTGACTTAACGCCATTAACGGCCAGATACGTATAGGCTTCGTAACGAGATTCGTAGAACTGGGCCAACTCCGCACCGTCCGCCTCGCTCAACTCGCCCTCTTTTACCCGGCGATTGATCAGGCGGCGAAATCCGTCGTGCAACATGCTGCGCTCATAACGCGCGCGCTCGACGGCGCCGCCCACAGTCGTCCCCTTGATAACTTTCTTGATTAGAAAACCCTCCTCATCGATATGAATGTGGGCCTCGTGTGGCGCGCCGAAAAGGTTGTGATTGTTGCCCATCACTTCCTGGTACGCGCCCACCAGCATGAAGGCGAGATAGTAAGGCTCGTCGGCGTTCAATGAGTGGAGTTCGAGAACTTGCTTGACGTCGTGAAGGTCAACGAACTTATCCACGATCCCATCCGAGTCGCACGTGATGTCGCAAAGGGTCGTGTATTCAGTAGGCGTCTTATTCAAATGATGAATGGGGACGATCGGAAACAACTGATCGAGCGCCCAGTGATCCGGCACTGAGCGAAACACCGAGAAATTCGTCAGGTACTTCGCGCAGAGCAGGCGGCGCAGTTCGCTGAACTCTTCCGAAACGTATTTCGCCTGCTGGGCGTGCTTGTCGGCGCGTTCGCAGACGTCCCAGAAAAGCACTTCGCCTTTCGCGCGGTCTTCGAGCGAGATCAACCCGAGATTGAACAACGTAAACAACTCTTCGCGGTGTTCGAGTGCGTCGTGGTAATACTCGCGATAGTTTTTGACGGTAATCGATTCGCGCAGATCGCCGAGTTCGATCACGACCTGCGGATCGTCTTCGTCGATCTCGATCGGCGTGATGTCTTCGACGACGGTTTCGATCTCGTCCAGGACGTTGGTGACGAGGATTGCGTGATAGGCGGAGAGAAAGCGGCCCGACTCCTGGATGATCGTCGGATGCGAAACGTTCTCGTCGTCGCAGACCTGCTTGATCGTGTAGATAACGTCGTTCGCAAACTCCTGCGCCGTGTAGTTCGCCGACGAATCGAAAGCTGTCTTGGAGCCGTCGTAGTCGACTGCCATGCCGCCGCCGACGTCGAGAAAATCGATCGGCACCTTCATTTGATAGACCTTCGCGTAGACGCGGGCGGCTTCCTTCATCGCGTTCTTGATGCGCTTGATATCGGTGAGCTGCGAACCGATGTGGAAGTGAAGCAGCTTGAGCATGTCGGTGCGATCTGCTTCTTCGAGACGGCGGATCACTTCGAGCAACTCGGTGGTCGTCAGACCAAACTTCGCCGCTTCGCCGCCTGATTTTTCCCAGCGTCCGGAACCTTTCGAGTAGAGTTTCACGCGCATGCCAAGCATCGGCAGCGCGCCCTCATGACGTTCGGCGATATTGAGCACGTGATCGAGCTCGTTCAGTTTTTCGATCACGATTACGACTTTCTTTCCGACTTTCGCTCCGGCAAATGCCAGCTCGATAAACTCTTCGTCTTTGAAACCGTTGAGGACCAGCAGGCTGTCGCCGGCTTGTTCGAGCGCGAGCGCGGCATAGAGTTCAGGCTTGGAACCGGCTTCGAGTCCAAAGTCGTAGCGCGAACCCTCGCGCAGGTACTCTTCGACGACGGAGCGTTGCTGGTTCACCTTCATCGGGTAGACGCACATGTGCGTTCCCTGGTATTCGAATTCGCGAATTGAGCGGCTGAAGGCGCGTTGAAGTTTTCTGACCTGGGCGGCAACTAGCTGCGGAAAGCGCAACAGCACGGGCGCGGTGATGCCGCGCTTGGCGAGGTCGTCGATGATCTCTTTGAGGTCCGCGGAACGCGGGTCGCCCTCGACGGGGCGAACGATAAGATTTCCCTTGCGGTTTACGTCAAAGTAGCCAGCACCCCAGTTTTCAATTCCATAAGTTTCGAGCGTTTGCTCGATTGCCGTGGTCAATTAGCGGTCTCCTGCCTTGGAAGTAACACTTGGATCGAACATTCCCTCTTCAACTAAAGCACAGATGTACATTTTCCGATTCGAGTTGCGGAGTTGTGTTTTGGGTGGAACGCTTTAGTGGCGCAATGTAACAGAAAATGCCCGGTGCGGTCTATAACTTTTTTGTTTCGTAAGTTGCACCGGAACCACGGATCTGTGCGAAAACATTGAGGTTTTTTTGATGGTATGCGATCCAAAAAATTCGCGGTCCACCCAAAACTTGACATCAGTCGAGCCGTAACTATAATGGCAGTTTTTTACGCGCCGTCGTTCCATGACGCTCGTTCGTTTTCCGAGAGTCGTTAGTCACTCCAAAATACTTCGCACCACACACCAACGCAGGGCGAAGAGAACCCCCGACACTCCCAATTTTCAGGAGAAAAGATGAACCCGAAGACTGTCTTGAAATACGCAACTGATCAGGGCGCCAAATTCGTTTCCGTTCGCTTCACGGATTTGCCCGGCTCCTGGCAACACCTAACCTTCCCCATCGCGGAACTCGGCGAAGACCA
>JAICGQ010000393.1 GCA_025923035.1 Pyrinomonadaceae bacterium
AAAGTACGCCGAGTTGTACCGGGAAGTGGCCCAACTCTGAAGTTAGAGCTTTGTACTTTGTTCTTTGTACTTTGTTTCTCTGGCTTTGATCAGCCATTGAGTTGAAGAGCCGTGAGGAGGAAGGACAAAGTACTAAGCACAGTACAAAGCACAATTCGTATGTCAAAAGTGATTGCAGTGATCGGCGCCCAGTGGGGCGACGAAGGTAAGGGCAAGATCGTCGATCTGCTCGCGGAGCGGTTCGAGATCGTAGTGCGTTATCAGGGCGGACACAACGCGGGTCACTCCGTGCAAGTCGGAGATCAGTCGTTCGTGCTGCACCTGTTGCCGTCGGGGATCGTGCATCGCGGCAAAACGTGCGTGCTCGGTAACGGCATGGTTATCGATCCGAAAGCTTTCTTCGTCGAAGCTGACCGCCTCACGCAACAAGGCGTCGAAGTCACGCCGGAGCGAGTGAAGATCAGCTCGCGCGCGCATTTGATCCTGCCGTACCATCGCGCGCTCGACCACACGAGCGAGGAACGCCTCGGCAACGAAAAAGTCGGCACCACACTGCGCGGCATTGGACCTGCTTACGAAGACAAAGCCGGACGCCGCGGCATTCGCACGGCCGACGCGCTTGTTCCTGACGTGCTGCGTTCGCGCATCGAACGTAACCTCGAAGACGCCAACCGCATCATCGAAGCCTACGGCGGCGAACGTCTCAATGCTGACGAGATCTTTCGCGAGATGTCGGTGCTGACCGAACGCCTGGGACCATTCATCGCTGACACGACTCACTATCTCAACATCGCCGCCACCGAAGGACGATCGATCCTGCTCGAAGGCGCGCAGGCCACGCTGCTCGATGTCGATCACGGAACTTATCCGTTTGTCACCTCGTCGACGACGGTTGCGGGAGGCGCAATCATCGGTACTGGACTCGCGCCGCATCGTCTCAATGGAGTGTTGGGCATCGTGCGCACGTACACGACTCGCGTCGGCGAAGGTCCATTCCCGACGGAGATGCTCGAAGGCGAGGCTGAGTTGGGACAGATGATTCGCGAGCGCGGCCGCGAGTATGGCGCGTCGACAGGTCGGCCGCGACGATGTGGTTGGTTCGACGCTTTTGCGACGCGCTATGCGGCTGAGATCAATGGCTTCTCGTCTGTTGCGTTGACGAAGCTTGACGTGCTCGACACGCTCGACGAGATCAAAGTCTGTACCGGTTATAAGTTGAACGGGCGGGTGTGTGAATCGCTGCCGGCAGTGTCGCAGGACTTGCGCCGAGTCGAGCCGATCTTCGCCACGCTGCCCGGGTGGCAAAGTTCAACTCTTGGCACGACCGAGCTGAGTTCCCTTCCCACTAACGCGCGCCGCTATGTCGATTTCCTGTCAGAACAAATCGGCGTTGAAATCGGTCTCATCTCCACCGGCCCGGAACGTTCGCAAACGATCATCGTGCAAGACTCGGCGTTAGGCCAGTGGATCCGCGATACCGAATGAGAATGTAAGCGGCGACCACCCAATCGAGACTGATACACGCGATAACGTAGGGCCACGGCGCGAATGTGCCTGGTCCAACGTAGTGCACGCCGAAGTCCCACACGGGATGCAGCGCCCATCCCAACGCCAACCACTTCGCCGAACCTCGCCAGCCGATCAGCCCGAGCACGCCAATGCCGATGCATTGCAGCAGCTCGATCAACAACCAGACACGCGACACCTGAGCCATCACTGCAAAGCCGAAGTACGCACCCGCGGCGACGAAGAGCACCGTCGCCAACAACGTCCTGCCGGCAATATCTCCGGCAAGCCGCGACAACAGCCAGGCGATCAACGACAGCACCGCGCCGGCAATCGCGCCCTCGAACAACATCCACCGCATTATTTCCGCGTCGGTCATATGCGAATTGAAACTAACACACGAATCAGTACGTTTGAATACTTCGTGCCTGTTCGGTAGAATGCGCAGCGAACTTCTCACGCAATTGAAAGAGCACGCCTGAGCGTGCTCTCCGCATGTAAGTGGGCCGATAGCTCAGTTGGTAGAGCAACTGGCTTTTAACCAGTGGGTCGCAGGTTCGAGTCCTGCTCGGCTCACCACTTTTCCGCAGAACGCTTGAGAACTTCGTCCGGTGCCTGCCCGCGATCCGTTCCTTCAAAAATTAGGAGTAAAGAATGAAAAAATTAACCCTGATGTTCGCACTCGTTCTCAGCGCGACGTCGTTTGTATGCGCTCAAGACAACCCGCTGCTGATGCGGACGCCGACTGTGAATAAAACTCACATCGTGTTTTCGTACGCCGGCGATTTGTGGGCGGTGGCGCGTGACGGCGGCGACGCTAACCGCCTCACGACGGGCGTAGGCCGCGAATTCAGCCCGCTCTTCTCGCCAGACGGTCAATGGATCGCCTTCACGGGCGAATACGACGGCAACGTGGACGTATATGTCATGCCCAACAGCGGCGGCGTCCCGCGACGATTGACGTACCATCCGGGCGCGGACCAGATAGCCGGCTGGACGCCGGATGGAAAATCTGTGCTCTTCGTTTCCAGTCGTACCGCCGAAACGGGCCGCACAGCGCAGCTTTTCACGATCGCGATTGACGGGGTTCATCCGACACCGGTGCCGCTCCCAATGGCTTACGAGGGTTCGTACTCACCGAACGGTGCGCGGTTGGCCTACGTGCCGCTGCCGCGGTCGTTCAATGCGTGGAAGCGTTATCGTGGCGGCACGGCCACTCCCGTTTACATTGCTAACCTGAGCGATTCGAGTGTCGAAAAAATTCCGCGTCAGGACTCAAACGACTTCAACCCGATGTGGCCTGCGGGAGATGCCGGGAAAATCTATTTCCTCTCGGACCGCGAGGGCCCAATCACACTCTTCGCTTACGACACGGGCTCGAAAAGAGTAACTCAAGCGATTGACAACCAGGGGCTGGATATCAAGTCGGCGTCAATCTCTACCGGAGGCGCTTCGGATACGATCGTTTATGAACAATTCGGATCGTTGAATCTTTACGATCTGAAGTCGGGTCGGACGAAGCGCGTCTCTGTAACCATCAATGGCGATATTCCATCGGTGCGGCCAAAGTATGAGAAGGTCGGTGACCGCATTTTGAACGCCGCCCTGTCTCCCACCGGCGCGCGTGCCCTGTTTGAAGCTCGCGGCGAAATCATTACGGTGCCTGCCGAGAAGGGCGACGTGCGCAATCTGACCAACAGCACCGGTGTGGCCGACCGTGACCCGGCCTGGTCACCTGACGGGAAATGGATCGCTTACTTCTCAGACGAGTCGGGCGAATACGCCTTGCACCTGAGACAGCAGACCGGAATGGGCGAGGTGAGGAAAATCTCACTGGGTAACCCATCGTCCTTCTTCTACGCGCCAACCTGGTCGCCTGACAGCAAGAAGATTTCCTTCACGGACAAGCGACTCAATCTCTGGTACCTGGAATTGGACAAGGGCACGCCGATCAAAGTTGACACCTCAAAACGCGGCGCCGGGTTCAATGTCAGTTGGTCGCCCGACAGCCGTTGGCTGGCCTACACCAAACCCGTTGAGTCGTGGTACAGCGCGGTTTTCATCTATTCGCTCGAGGAAGCGAAGACTCGGCAAATAACTGACGGGCTCAGTGACGCTACCTGGGCTTCCTTCGACAAGAACGGCAAGCAGCTCTATTTCATGGCGAGCACCGACATCGGCCCAAGGCTCTCGGGCTTTGACATGTCGAGCAATCCCTTTCAAATGACGCGCAGCGCGTACGTGGTTGTGTTGAAAAAGACCGACCCTTCGCCGCTGGCGCCCGAAAGTGATGAAGAAAAAGTCGCTGAAGAGAAAAAGCCGGAAGCTCCGGCTGACAAACCCGCTGAGGGCGAGCAGAAGGCGGATCCGGCTGCGGCCGCAGCCGCGCCCAAGCCTGGCCCTAAAGCGCCGCCCAAAGTTACCGTTGATTTTGACGGCATCGGCCAGCGCATCCTTGCTTTGCCTATTCCGGCGCGCAACTTCGTAGCACTCGCCACCGGAAAAGCGAATGCAGTCTTCCTGCTTGAAGCACCACCACCGGGACCCGGACCGTTCGCCGTCGCGCTGCACAAGTTCGACATGGAGAAGCGCAAATTCGAAAAAGTCCTGGATGGCGTTCGCGCTTTTGATCTCTCAGCAAACGGAGAAAAGATGCTCTTCCGCCAGGGCGACGCCTGGTTCATTGCTTCAACCACGCAGCCGATCAAACCCGGGGAAGGCAAGATAAAAACCGAGGACATGGAGGTCTATGTCGATCCAAGGGCCGAATGGAAACAGATGTACAACGAGGCCTGGCGGATCGAGCGCGACTTCTTCTACGACCCGAACCATCACGGTCTCGACCTGAAGGCGACTGCCAAGAAGTACGAGCCGTACCTGGCGGCACTAACTCATCGCGCTGACCTGAGTTATCTGTTCACGGAAATGCTCGGCGAGCT
>JAICGQ010000394.1 GCA_025923035.1 Pyrinomonadaceae bacterium
CGACGTCTTCGGACCACGCAGTAATCCCGCCCTTGAGATTGACCAAACGTCCCTGAAATCCGGCGCGTTTCAATGCCGCAATGGCTTTCGCGCTGCGAACACCGCCTTTGCAATGCACGATCGTTTCAACGTCCTGGTTGATCTCGTTCATGCGTCCAACGACGTGACCGAGCGGGATCAGCTTCGTTCCCGGAATACGCGCGATCTCGAACTCGTGCGGCTCGCGCACGTCGATGATCTGAAGCTTATCGCCACGCAAACGCCGCGCGTTCAACTCCGTCGCCGAAATCTCTTCGAGCTTCGTGTCGGGCGGCGGCGCCTGGTGCGCAGCCATTCCGCAAAACTCCTCGTAATCAATCAGCTTCGTCACTGTCGGATTCTCACCGCACACGGGACACTTCGGATCCTTGCGCAGTTTGAACTCGCGAAACTTCATGGTCCACGCATCGAACAGCAGCAAGCGATTGATCATCAGACCTTCTGCGCCGAGAATGATCTTGATCGTCTCGTTCGCCTGAATCGCCCCGACGATTCCCGGTAACACACCGAGCACACCACCTTCAGCGCACGACGGAACAAGCCCCGGCGGCGGCGGTTCGGGATAGAGACAGCGATAACACGCGCCCTTCTCCGCCCAGAACACACTCGCCTGACCTTCAAACCTGAAGATCGATCCGTAAACGTTCGGCTTGCCACTCAACACACACGCGTCGTTCACGAGATAGCGCGTCGGAAAGTTATCAGTCCCATCGACAATGATGTCGTAGTTTTTGAACAACTGCATCGCGTTGTGACTCGTCAGTCGCGACTCATGCGTTTCGATCTCGATGTGCGGATTGATATCGCGCAAACGATCGCGCGCCGACTCGATTTTGCGACGGCCCAGGTCTTTCGTACCGTGAATGATCTGGCGTTGCAGGTTCGACTCCTCAACGACGTCGAAATCCACGATCCCGATCCGGCCGACGCCCGCCGCCGCGAGATACATTCCCACCGGCGCGCCGAGTCCGCCCGTGCCGATCATCAACACGCTCGCCGCCTTCATCTTTCGCTGTCCCTGCATGCCGACTTCCGGCATGATCAGATGACGGCTGTAACGCATGATCTCTTCGTTCGAAAGCTCCGGCAGATCCTGGCCCACTTCCGACTCGACGACAGCCCCGCCCGCGATCGCAGGAACGATCATGATCGTGTCGCCGTCTTTCACCGGCGTGTCCGGACCTGACGCATGACGGATGTCTTCGTCGTTCAGATAAACGTTGACGAAGTTGCGCAGCGTGTTTTGATCGTTGAAAAGGTGACGGCGCAGCGCAGTGTGTGTCGACGTGAGTGAATCGAGCGCCTCGCCGGCGGTCGTGGCTTCGACAACGATCTGCGTCTGGCCTGCGGCGAACTGTCGCAGCGGCGCTGGTATCGTGATGGTTACTGACATTCTATTCTCTCCTCGTTAAAACGCGAACGATCGGTCTCCTGCTCCCACGAAAAAAGATCGCTTGACTCGCCTTCGCTGGTCGAGACGATGATGTACGAGTAGGTGGGCCATGCGTGATCGAGATCGTATTTCGACGGCACCGCCGGGGAATCGGGATGCGAGTGATAAAACCCGACGACCTCGAGTTCGCGGCTGCGCGCGTATCGTTCACCCTTCATCAACTCTTCCGGCGTGATCAGAAACCGGTTGCGCTTCGCGCTTTCCTCACGCGCGTTCGAGATCGGGTACGTCTCGTGCACGACTTTTCCGTCACCGGTGAATCGACCAAGCAACAACCCGCAACACTCGTACGGATAATCGCGCACGCCGTGTTCGCGAATCTCAGTCAACTGTTTTTCGGGGACTTTGATCATAGGGCTTGTTCGACGTCGGCGATAATATCGTCGATACTTTCAATGCCGACCGAGATACGCACCAGCCCTTCGCTAATCCCCAGCTCCGCGCGACGCGCCGGAGTCAGATCGCGATGCGACGCGCTCGCGGCGTGGAGCACGCCGGTGAAAACGTCGCCCAAACTCGTCGCCCGCACGCACAATTGCAACGCATCCATAAACCGAAACGCCGCCTCGCGCGTCTGTTCTTTCAACTCGATCGCAACCAACGCTCCCGCATGCGGCGCGCGCAGTATTCGCTGAGCCAGTTCAGCGCCGCGTTCCGTCAACGCTGGATAGTACACACGAGCCAAACGGTCGTGGCCATTCAACCGCTCCGCCAATCGGCGAGCGTTGTCGCACTGACGCTCCATCCGCAACCCCAACGTCTTCACGCCACGCAGGATCGTGTGCGCATCCCAAACACCAAGCACACCGCCGACCAGCTTCATCGCGCCGATCAACGCGGTGCTGTCAAATTCGTCGCGCGAGATCACCACGCCGCCCGTCGCGTCAGCGTGTCCGCCGAGATACTTCGTCGCACTGTGTACGACCATGTCGGCGCCGAGCTTCAACGGCTGGCACAGAAACGGCGAGGCGAACGTGTTGTCGATGATCAGCCGCGCGTTGTTCTCGCGCGCGATCTCCGCGACAGCTTCGATGTCGCAAACCTTCAGCAGCGGATTCGAGATCGTCTCCGCGATCATCACGAGCGGTTTGACCTCGCGCGCTTTCTCGCGCAACTGATCGATGTCGCTGAAATCCGCGGTCACAGTCTTCACGCCAAACGACGAGAAGACCGTGAGCAGCAGGTTGGTCGTGGCCCCATAGACGTCCTGCGACAAAAGCACAGTCGATCCGGCTTTCAAGTCGCAAGCGAGCAGCGCCGCGTGCAGTGCGGCCATGCCGCTGGCATAAACGCACGCAGTCGCACCTTCTTCGACGTCGAGCATCGCTTGCTCTAACGCGGCCAGCGTCGGATTGCCGTGACGCGTGTAGACGTAACCCGGTCGCTCGCCTGCAAAGACCAGATCGATCTCCTGCATCGACCCGTAGGTGAACGTCGAGGTCGCGTAGATGGGCGTCGAGACGGGCTGACCGCCGGGCATTGGCTCGCGCTCGCCTGAATGGACCAGCCGCGTTGTTATATCGAGCTTCTTGGCATCATCGTTCATAAGATCCGTGTTTCACCAGTATCTCTCTCCACCGTCACACAGGATTGTCACAACTACGCCTGGTTCCTGCAACGACAAACCAACCCGACGGGCCGCGAGCACATTTGCGCCTGAGCTCGGACCGACGACCAGCGCTTCTTCAATTCCCAGTTTACTGGCCATTAATAACGCATCTTCGGTGGAAACTTCCAGAGTGGCATCGATCAGCGAAGGATCGAAGATGCCGGGACGAACGGCCGTCGCCATGTGTTTCAAGCCTTCGAGGCCGTGCAACGGCGATTCGGGTTGGACGGCGATCGCTCGCAGCGCCGGATTGAGTTCACGCAACCGCCGCACGACACCGACGAACGTTCCCGACGTGCCCAGGCCGGTAACGAAGTGCGTGACTCTTCCGTCGGTCTGCCTCCAGATCTCGTTGGCGGTTGTTTCGTAATGCGCGCGCCAGTTTGCGTCGTTGTTGTACTGATCGGGATAGAAATATTTTCCGGGATTGTGCGCGTGGAGTTCGCGCGCGATGCGTTGCGCGCCATCGGTTGAGAGCATTGGATCCGTTTCGATGATCTCGACGCCGTGTTCGCGCAGGATCTTCTTGCGCTGATTGCTCGCGTTCTTCGGCAGGCAGACGGTCACTCGATAACCACGTTCGCCGCCGAGTACGGCGTAGGCGATGCCGGTGTTGCCGCTGGTGGCGTCGAGAATCGTCATGCCCGGGCGGAGTTTGCCGCTTCTCTCGCCTTCGAGAATCATCGAAAGCGCAGCGCGGGCCTTGACCGACCCGCTCGGATTGAGGTGTTCGGCTTTGGCGAAAACTTTCACGCCTGGAGGCAGCTCCGCGTCGAACAGAATTAAATGAAACAGCGGCGTATCGCCGACGTGTGCGGCGACCAATTCCGGCGCCGTGGCGCCGGTGTGTCCTTCCAAAACAACAGCTAGTCCCATTTTTTTAGATCTACTCCATCGGGCAAAAGAAAAACCGATCGCGACTTTAAAAGTGCGACCGGTTTCCTCGTGAATCTGCTAGTGGTTAGCTTATCCGCTTCTTACGCCTGCGCACGGCGTCTCGGTCGCGCTGCCATAACAGCAGCAGTAACAACAGAGACAACATAAGCAAGCCTGCGACATGTGCGACATAAGCGAAGCGACTATAGGCCTCGGTTATTTGCGTGTCAAGGCAACGCTACTCAACGGTAGTGTCCTATTCGGAAACCCGTGTTTTCAGAGCTGACTCAATCGCGGATTTCATGCTTTCGTACGAGTTGTCGGAGATGCGTTTGCCGTTGATGTAGAGCGTCGGCGTGCCGTTGATGCCGAGCTTGCGTCCGTCAAACAGGTCGCGCTGAATCTTCTCGGCGAACTTGCCGCTGTCGAGCGAGGCGTC
>JAICGQ010000395.1 GCA_025923035.1 Pyrinomonadaceae bacterium
AGGCGACAAGCGGGCAGTCAGTTTGGGCCGAGCAATCGTCGCGGATCTCGACGGCAAGAGTTTCTCCATCACCTCTGAGAACAAACCGCTTTATCACGCTGCGGCAGTGATGGCGTCGGCGAACGTCACCGCCCTGTTTGATCTGGCGATCGAGATGCTGAGCGAGTGTGGGTTGACTCGTAAACAGGCGCAGGAAGCTCTCATACCGTTGCTCGCGAGCGCGGTGCGGAATCTGGAGAAACTCGATCCGTCTCGCGCCCTGACCGGAACCTTCGCTCGCGGCGACCTCGAAACGGTGAAGCGCCACCTCGAAGTGCTGAAGAGTAACAAGCAGGCTCTGGAGATGTACCGGTTGCTCGGCCTGAGGTCACTCGAATTATCCGGCTCGCGGCTCGAACCCGCGGTAGTGAAACAGATCAAGAGATTGATAGGATAAAGCAAATGCAGCCCACGCCTACCGCGAGCTACAGTTTGACTCTACGCGTCCGCCTTTCGTCGCGGGCCGGTTCACTTGGCGAGTTGACGACGGCCATCGGCCGCGCCGGTGGTGACATCGGCGCTATCGACATCGTCACCGTCGGCAACGACTACATCATTCGCGACGTCACCGTCAGTTCCGCGTCGAGCGCGCATGGCGAACAGATCGTCCAGACTGTCAAAGACATCGACGGCGTTGAACTGCTGCAGGTTTCCGACCCGACTTTCCTGATGCACCTTGGTGGCAAGATCGAAGTCGTTTCGAAGGTGCCGCTGAAAACCCGCGCCGATCTTTCGATGGCCTACACTCCCGGCGTCGCGCGCATCTGCGACGCGATTCACAGGGATCCCGAAAAGGCCTACACGCTCACGATCAAGAAAAACACTGTCGCCGTTGTCACTGACGGCACCGCCGTTCTCGGTCTGGGCGACATTGGACCAGCCGCCGCCATGCCGGTGATGGAAGGCAAGGCGATGTTGTTTAAAGAGTTCGGCGGCGTTGACGCGTTTCCCATCTGCCTCGACACGAAAGATCCGGACGAGATCGTCCGCACCGTGAAAGCGATCGCGACCACGTTCGGCGGTATCAATCTCGAAGACATCTCTGCGCCGCGTTGTTTTCAGATCGAAGAACGTCTCAAGGAAGAACTCGACATCCCGGTCTTTCACGACGATCAGCACGGCACCGCTGTGGTCGTTCTGGCTGCGTTGATAAACGCACTGAAGATCGTCGGCAAAGAGATGAGCGAGGTGAAAGTTGTGGTGAACGGCGTCGGCGCCGCCGGTGTTGCCTGTTCGAAGATCATCATGGCGGCGGGCGTGCAGAACATCATTGGGTGCGATCAGACCGGAGCCATCTACCGCGGCCGCACTGAAAACATGAACTGGGTGAAAGACTGGTACGCGCAAAACACGAACCCGAATCTAGAGCAAGGCTCGATCCACGATGTGATCAAAGGCGCTGACGTTTTTCTCGGACTGTCAGTGCCCGGCGTGATCGACGAGAACGATGTGAAGAACATGACCGCCAGGCCAATCGTCTTCGCGATGGCCAACCCGACGCCGGAGATCATGCCCGAAGGTGCAGCGCCGTACGTTGCGGTGATGGCTACGGGACGTTCCGATTATCCGAACCAGATCAACAACGTACTCTGTTTCCCCGGCATCTTTCGCGGCGCGCTTGCTTGTCGCGCGCGGCGCATCAACGAAGAGATGAAACTCGCGGCCGCCAATGCGATCGCCGGGACCATCACCGACGCCGAGTTGCACCCCGAGTACATCGTTCCGTCAGTTTTCGATAAGCGGGTGGCAGAAGCGGTCGCGCGTGAGGTTGAAGCGGCTGCGCATCGCAGTGGCGTGGCGCGCGCAACCGAAACACGGATCAAAACCTAATCATTTTGCTTTCTTTGTTTTCGGCGTGATTTCAAGACACGGTTCGATCACGGCCAGTGTCGTCAACGCACGCAGCGACTTGTCCGTAAACGTGGTGGCTTGCATCAGCGAGCTGTCGAAATCGATTTTGCCCATCGCCATAAACGCATTCTCGGGGCTGAAGCCCGGTGTCGGGAATGAAGCAAAACTGCCGAACGTCTTACCTTCCAGTTTCATCATGGTGAACTGCTGCGAGAAATCAGGCGCCTCGATCGCATTGATCGTCTTCACCGCGTTGCCGAGTTCTTCGATGCCTCGATTGACGTCGATCTTCGCGTAGAGATTGGCGAGTGCGAGCAGGGCACGCGCGGAGACTATCGTCTTCGGCGCTTTCGCTGCGGCGTCGGAAATCTCGTTGAGCATCTCGCGCGCTTGCGTCTGGTCCTCGGCCTCCTTGAGCGACTCTTCAGCGATACGCGAAAACAAGTAGGCACGCAGATCGAGGTCAACTACCTTGGTCGCCGATTTTCTGGCGTCGACCAGGTTCTTCTGGTCGATTAGTGATCGCGTGTTGAAGAACCAGAACCAGTTGAGGACTCCTGCGCGAAGGTTCTCGTCGGAGATCTTTTCAATGGCGTTAAGCACCTTCTCCAATGGTTCACCTTTGGACGATTGAAGAGCCGCAAAAGTCAACTCGCGATCGCGGTTACCCGGATCGGATTGTTTTTCCGCTGATTCGATTAGTTCGTCGAACGTTCTCTTCGGTCGTTCATCGCCGGCGATCGTGCTGGTCACGCGTTTTTGCGTCGGCGGAGTTAGGAGCGTGTAGAGCCGGTCTCTGGCTTGTACGGCCTCATCAGCAAGAGCGGGAAAAAAGTTTCGAATTTGCGGTTCCAAACGGCTCAAAGCGAGCCACATCTGGCCGATGTCCGATAAACGATTTGATGCTGGTTGGACGGCGGTTTCCGCGCCGGCCTGGGCTCTCGCCAGCAACTGCTTAGTGAAAAGATTTGGCAGGGCCACGTTCACACCGAAACCTTGGGGAACGGCGTAGACTGTATAACTCGGCATCTCGCCTGCATCGCGTGAGTTTCCAAACGCATAGGCAGAGAGATAGAGAAACTGGTCCATCGGGGCGGCACGGTATGCAACCAGGGCTTCCTGCCAGAGGAGATCGGCCGCGAGCTGGTCCGTTTTGGCGAGTTGGTAGAGAAATATCGTGAGGTGCATCGTCGCCGGATAACGAAGACTCTGGCGCGCGAAACTTAACGCCGTCGCTGCATCTGTCGGCGCGAGTCCATGCGCAACCGTCAACAGCTTTTCGGCTGTTTTCATCTCCGACCGGTTGTCAGTCGCAGGTTTGTCGGCGGCTTCTCGCGCGGCCTCGTCGAGCATCTGCTCTGACAATTTGCGCGCCTTTGCCGAATCGCGTTTAGCGAGCGCACTGATTACTTTGAAACGTTGATCCGGCAGCGCGATTACGGCCGCAAACTGGCTCTGTGACGTCCGTCGCGTCTGGTCGCCCTGTTCTTTGAAGTCCTGGACCGCGAGGTCGAAGGCTTCCATGAACGTTGCCATGGATCGTTCCTGATCGTGAGGCCACAAGATGTCCGCGGCGCGCAGCAGCACGGCGATTCGTTCCGCTGGTCGATCCATCGTTCGCGTGAAGAGTATCTGTTGTTTCGTACTGTCGATTGCGTTCGTGCGCGTGCAAAGGGAAGAAGTTGTTGTTGCCTTTTTCGGTGGCTGTGCGGTTGTTTCGGAGGCGAGGCAGAACGTTACCGCAACAAGCAGGGGTGCATACACGCGAACACGGATCATCAGGATCTCTCCCGTAGTTGTTTGGCGATGAGTGGCACGATGCGGCGCGGAACGTCGATCGCCGCCTTAATGTGACGCGCGTGGGTAAAGTGACCAACGACATAAACTCCACGCACGTTCGTTTCGAAAGTTTCAGGATCGTAAACAGGAACTTCCGTCAGCTTGCCGGATTCCGTCCTGACGCCGAGGTTTTTCAGCAACGTTAGGTCGGCGTCGCTGCCGGTGAGCACGAAGACAACGTCGTTCGGCAGCGTCACCGCGTCTCCGCTTTCCCTGGTCAGCAAAACTTCGTTCTCACGAATCTCGTCAATCTTTTTGAAAAGCTCGACTTTGAGGTGGCCCATTTCGATCTGTGCTTCCAGCGGCGAGCGCACCCAGTGTTTCATGGCGCCGGCTTTCGGATCGCGGTTTTCCCAGTCTTCACGCCAGATCGCCATCGTCGTCCGCGCGCCTTCTTCGGCGAGGTACAACGCGGCTTCGGCGGCGCTGTTGCCGCCACCGACCACGAGCGCTTCGCGACGAACATAAGGATACGGATCGACGAAACGATGGTGCACCTTCGGCAAATCTTCACCCGGCACGTTCAATCGTCGCGGGTTGTCCATCGCGCCGATCGCAAACAGCACGCGCGCCGCTCGATACTCCGCGCGGTCGGTCGTGATGAAGAAACCCTGTTCGATGTCGCCGCTGACATCCACGACGCGTTCGCCGGTATTAATCCTCAGGTCTTTATCGAGAACGAAA
>JAICGQ010000396.1 GCA_025923035.1 Pyrinomonadaceae bacterium
CTTCAGTCGACATGCCGTCGAGCAGGACGAGCGAGTTGACGTGTCCTTCCCAGCAACGCGCGAGCGACATATCGACGCGCGCGATCTCCTTCGTCATCATCCATAACGTGAAGACGTCGCCCGTGTATGGACCAAGACCGAATCCGCCATACTCTTTCGGCACTACCGGCGCATGCAGACCCGCGCGAAACAGATCGTCAAAATCCTCGAACGGAAACGTCGCGGTGCGATCGTATTCCGCGGCACGCGGTGCGAAGTTATCGCGCGCCAGGACGCTGACGCGATTGATCAACTCCTGCTGATCGTTGGTTAGTTCCAGTTGGTGATAGATATGGGTTTTAGTTTCTGTCGTAATCATTTAGACGGATATGGCGTCGGGCATTTCTTTGCCGGTCATCATCTGGAACTGATGTCGCACCTGCGTCAGCAAGACGTCGCGGCCGTCGATCGCGACTTGCTGCCGCGCTCGCGTGCCGCCGATTAAGGGCGTGGGCCGCGAACCGTAAACGAGGTCGATCACAACGGCGTCGTCATTCAACCGTTCGATCTTGAATGGAATCTCGTCGGTGTCGCGTCCGACCGGCGTGGCGTTCACGACGATGTCGTAACCGTGCGCGTCGAAGTCGGGCAGTGGAACGTAATCGAGTCCGAGTAACGCCGCGGCATGTTCACCGCGTTCAGCGCCGCGATTGATCAACGTGACGCCGGCGCCGGACGCGACCAGCGCCGCTGCGATCGCACGGCCTGCTCCGCCGCAGCCAATCACCGCCGCACGCTTTTCACGAACGTTGACGCTGCGCTGCTGCTTCGCTGCATAGACCACGTCGGGATCGGTGGTATCAGCATTCCACCATCCGTTGTTTCTGACAAGGATATTAACGGCCTCTGCCTGCCGCGCCATGGAACTGACGTTGGTCGCTGCTCGCAACGCCTCCTCCTTATGTGGAGAGGCGACAGTCATGCCGTTGATCGGAAAACCAAGCGCGTCGAGTGTTTTCGAAAGGACAAAATCGCGCCAGAACTCCGCGAAGGAATCGACGAGCAACGGCACGAACAGCGCCGGATGTCCCATCGCGCGATACGACGCGTTGTGCAGTCGTGGCGACAACGAATGAAACACCGGATTGCCGATGATGGCGAACAACTCTCTGACCGGTGTCATTTCGGGCAAACCATAATCCGCGATCAATTTCGCGACCGTTGGTTCGGATGGATCGCCCGGTGTCACGGCGCCGTAAATCGCGGGCGCGCCGAGTTGCAATCCAGGCAGGCGGTTCCAAAAACCGAGCGTGCCTTGTGAATACGCGATCGTATCGTCGCGTCGCAAACTCTTGAGCAGCCACAACGGCAGGAACTCTTCGCTGATGCGTTCAGGCTTCGTTACGACTTTGTACAGCGCGGCGGGCTCGGAAGATGTCTGATCGAACCGCTCGCGCAGTTCCGACGCGTTGTTAACCGATCCGTGCCACGAAACGATCCGTTTCTCAGGCGGCACGTGGTTCAGCAGTTCCGGTGTGAAATCTCGATCCGCATCGAGTTCGACGCGATCGTATGTTGCGGCCGCCGCAAGAAGACGCTGTTGTCGATCGATTGAATCGTCTCGAAACGAATAGATGAGCCGGCCGCTGAAGTGATCGCGTAGCCAGTCGGTATCAATTTCTCCGGTCAGATCGGCACGCACTTCCAGCCACTGCGCCGAGGCCGGAAGAGCAGACAGTTCTTCGCCGTTCGGCGACGGCGGAGCTAACAAAGATGCGATAAGTGAGGTCTGATTCATAAGACGACAATAGGTGCGCTTACGGGAGTTTCGTTTGGAATCGAAAAACTACAGGCTGGAATACCGAGCCGGGCGCAGTACTTCTCGTGAGAATTCAGCCGTAGACATTTAGAGCGGCGTAAATATACTTTGCCTGAAGCCATAGTTCAATAAAATTTACGTACCATCACGACCCAGTCGCGCCTGTGTTTCGTCTGTGAGCAATAATTCGTTATTCTTAGGACCAAAAGGGATCTTTGTTGGGAGACGCTTCAATGGACACCACCTTCGCATTGTTGCCGCTCGCGCCTGCATACAATCCGGTCAAGCAGGCCAGCGCCCGGGCCAACGAGCTCGGCGAGAAACAGATCGCGACAACATTGGGTTACTTTGCCACTATGCCGGCATCAACCGGAATCATCGCGAACCCGGTCTTGTATCAACAGCCCGTTGACTGCAACGGCACTACTATCACCCTCGATATTCGATCATTCACGATCCGCGGCGTTATACCAGAAGCCGACATCGTGCGCGGCGCCGCCGGACCGATGGACGTGATTTTCGCCGGTCTTTTCGCTGGCGCCGGTGAACAACTCGATTCAACTTACGGAAAAGAAAAGCTGGCAGCGTTTATCGATCATAAGTTTTTCGAAAGTTTGGGCACGCGGGAAGATCGGAGTTTTCGCGGCGGACCACTAATCCAGGAATTATCGAGCTTCGTTAAGAAGCATCCGGGCATCGGTCCGGAAGTGGCGATTCAATATGTGGCGGCGATCGAAAAGGCTCGGCTGGTGCGCGCCGAACCGCAGGACCACGGTGTGCACGACGATCGCGATCCGGTTTCTTTGCTGGTCGAGATGATCAGTCTCCACATGCAGAACGTCGCCGTTGGTGGCGTCTCTGCATATCTGAACTGCCTGCTGGCGGCGAATCCGCAGGCCACTGACGCGGATCTCGCCGAAACTGCGAACAAGTTCATCGCTGAGGAAGTCGCAGAAGGACGAAACGCATTTCAGATTTCGTACAGCTTGATCTTAGGTCGTCATGCGAACGAGCACGAGCGGTTCATCCTCGAACGCATGGGAACGATCCAGATACATCACGGTTCCGCAGGATCGAGCATGGTCGCGCGCTACATGGCGACCTTGCACACGCTTTCCGTCTCGGATTTCTTTATCGCTTCGCAAATGGCGCTCGACGGTGCGCGACACTTCGGCGCGATTCACGACATGTCCGACTTCGTCCAGGAACTTGAAGCGTTACCGGCGGACCAGCGTGCCGAACGCATCCGTCAGAAAATGCTCGGCGGCGGATTGCCGACGTTTGGCCATCCGGAGATCTCCGCGGCTGGTAGAGGAAACCAGGTGCAACAGGATCCGCGTCCGGCAATCTATATCGATCCCGTGTTCCAGGCGATTGATGCAGGTCAGTTGACCATCTCGCCACGGCAGCAGGAGCGTCTCGCGATCGCGCGACTGATTTATCTGACTGCGTTCGTCAACGGGGTCTTGAAGCCGGACAGGCAGGACGAGCCGCCGTTGCGACTTACGGCCAATACGGATTTCGGCGCCTGGTGCGTGCAGGAAGCACTCGGCATCGAGGAAGAAGATCGGACACTGCTGACTTACATCTTCCGCGGCTTTGGCTGGATGATGGACGCCCGCGAGCAACTGCAGCAGAAGATGATTCGACCGGTTATTGCTCCCGATCCGCAAATCATTCCGAAGCCAAACGACGACTCAACGATCCCGAGTGTGGTCGAGCGCGTTCATCGTCGTCTGACCACGGAAAATCCGTTTGCCGCATCCGCGGGTTAACGCGGATTACATGCCGATTCCTTTGAGGTGGTAGCGCTCGGTGTCGTAGTAGCGCTCGACGTCGACCGGGTTGATCTTACCGAGCACTGTCTCGATTTCGACCAGCGAAAGCTCGCACGCGGGCGCCACACCACGCGCTGACACCAGCGTCCCGAACTGTTCCGCCGCGACAGCCTCTGCCGCACGCGCGCCGAACATCATTCCCATAACGCGATCGATCGGACTCGGCGGTCCGCCTCGTTGCGGATGACCCAGCACGACCGCGCGCGCTTCGTACGGCGTCTCAGCCGCGATTCTTCTCGCCAGCACTTCGCCAATCCCGCCGAGTCGAACATGACCAAACGCATCGTGCCGATCGTCAATCGTGACGATCTCGCCGTCCTCAGCACGCGCACCTTCGGCGACGACGATTACGGAATAGCGTGGGCGCTGTCCCAGACCGCGGCTCAAATCCGATTCACCCAAACGTTCGCGCAGCAGGTGAAACACTCGTTCGTAGCGAAACGGATGTTCGGGAATCAGAATCAGATGTGACTGTCCGGCAACGCCCGACCACAACGCGAGATGTCCCGCATGCCGTCCCATGACTTCGACGATCTGCACCCAACCGTGCGATCCCGCAGGCGTACGCGAACGTTCGATCACTTCGGAAACGTTTCGCAGCGCAGTGTCGAAACCGAGTGTGTAATCGGTGCCGTTGAGATCCTTGTCGATCGTCTTGGGGACGCCGACGATCTTCACACCACGCGGTGACAGTTTCGCCGCTACGCCAAGCGTGTCTTCACCGCCGCAAACGACGAGCGCATCGAGTTGAAGTTTCTGAATGTTCTCGAGAAC
>JAICGQ010000397.1 GCA_025923035.1 Pyrinomonadaceae bacterium
ACGAGCGCGCGTCCATGTGATTCGCCGGCGGTGGTGAACTTAAGCATGGGCCACAGATTACAACAAATCTTCGGAGAATATGTTTCCTCTGCCGAGTATTCCGTTTGGATCGAGCGAGAGTTTAACTGCGGCGAGATCACGGAGTTGATCGTCGCTATAAAAAAGTCGCAGGTATTCGCGCTTCAACTTTCCCACTCCGTGTTCGGCGGATAGCGTTCCGCCCGCTCTCGCGGCGTACTTAAGAAACTGCACGTACAGTTCCCGCGCGCGTGCGCCTTCCGTATCGTCCCGCGGAAGGATGTTGACGTGGACGTGGTTGTCGCCGATGTGACCGAAGATCGTGTAACGCAGGCCGCTGTCGCGCAGTGTGTCCTGGTACAAGCGAAACAGGCCGGGAAACGCGTCATCAGGCACGGCCATGTCCGTCGAGACTTTTCGCTGCCGGTAATGCGCGAACCATTCGTTCATCAGCACTGGAAGTTGATGACGAAACTCGCGCAGCCGGGCTTGATCCGTAGCGTTGGTGGCAAACCATGAATCGGCGAGCGCGTGATGTTTGTCTAACAACGTCTGCCATTGGTCGAATACGGATTCTTCAGTTGACGGTGTGGTTTCCTGTTCGAAGAAGACAGCCGCCACTGCTTGCTCGGGAATGGCTGAATACTTCTGGCGCAGGAAGTTCAACGACTCGACGTCGAAGAATTCAATTGCGCGAGCGTCGACATGCGCCCGCACTTCCGCGACAAGTGCGAGCACGTCCGTTTCCTTTTCGAAAAAGACGACGCCGCTCAACAGGCCCTCCGGTTTGGGCAACAGTTTCGCCGTTATTTCGCAAATCACGCCGAGCGTGCCTTCACTGCCGATGAACAGATCGATCGCGTCCATACCCGGTGCGACAAAATAACCGGTCGCGTTCTTGCGCGTGGCAGGCCGGCGCAACTTTGGGAGTTGAACTTCGACCGACCCGACGCGAAGTCGACGATTCTCATCCGCATGCGACTCGCCACGTTTAAGATCCACGATTTCCCCGGAAGCGAGCACGACCTTCAAACCGGCAACATAGTTACGCGTTGGCCCATACTTGAACGTCCGCGCGCCCGATGCGTTCGTCGCCACCGTTCCGCCGAGAAAACAACCGCGTTCCGTCGGATCCGGCGGATAAAGCAGACCTTCACTCTCAACGGACTTTTGAAAGTCAGACAAGATCACGCCCGCCTCGGCGACGGCAGTGTGATTCGTCAGATCGATAACCTTGATTCGATTCAAGCGGTCGGTGGCCAAAACAACTCCGCCAAAAGGAACCCGTCCTCCGACGGTGCCGGTGCCTGCGCCTGAAACCGTCACCGGAATGCGATCGCGATTTGCCCCGGCGAGTATTTCCGCGACTTGCTCGACATTGTCCGGAATGAAAACCCGATCCGCGTACCCGTCGCGGATAAAACTGGCATCGGTTAGATAGGATTCAGGTACCACGGATGTTAACTCAATTGCAGCTCTCGCTCGCGCAGCACTTTGATTCGATCGCGCAACTCCGCCGCCCGCTCAAACTCGAAACGCTTCGCAGCCCCACGCATCTCAACTTCCAACCGCGCAATCGTCGCCTCAATGTTCGCCGGCGAGTAGTCTTCGATCTCTTCAACCTCCGACGGCACTTTGAAGTAATCGGCTTCGGACGCAGTGATCAGCGTCGCCTCGATCGGCTTGACGATCGTCTCGGGAACAATCCCGTGCTCACGGTTGTAAACCTCCTGAATCGCACGACGCCGTTGGGTCTCATCGAGCGCCCGCTTCATCGAGTCGGTGATCCGATCGGCGTAGAGTATCGCCTTGCCACGCGCGTTTCGCGCCGCGCGGCCGATCGTCTGAATCAACGACTGCTCGGAACGCAGAAAACCTTCCTTGTCCGCATCGAGCACCGCAACGAGCGAGACTTCCGGCAGATCCAGTCCTTCACGCAGCAGGTTGATCCCGACCAGCACATCGAACTCACCGCGCCGCAAGTCGCGCAGTATCTTGATCCGCTCGAGCGTCTCGATATCCGAATGCAGATATCGCACCCGCACGCCGACTTCAGTGAAATACTCCGTCAGATCCTCAGCCATGCGCTTCGTCAACGTCGTGACCAGCACGCGCTCGCGACGTTCAACTCGCTGACGGCACTCTTCGAGCAAGTGATCGATCTGCCCCTTCACCGGATGCACTTCAACTTCCGGATCCATCAATCCTGTCGGACGGATGATCTGTTCGACAACTTCGCCACTCGATTTCGTCAGCTCGTATGGACCAGGCGTCGCCGAGACGTAGATCGTCTGCCCAATTCGTGCCTCAAACTCCTTGAAATTCAAGGGCCGGTTGTCCAACGCCGACGGTAGTCGAAAGCCGTATTCAACCAGCGTCCGCTTCCGCGATTGATCGCCTTCGAACATGCCGCGCACCTGCGGAATCGACTGGTGCGACTCGTCGATCACGATCAACGTGTCGCGCGGCAAATAATCGAGCAGCGTCGGCGGCGGCTCGCCCGGATTCTTGCCCGTCAAATGCCGCGAATAGTTCTCGATCCCGCGACAAAAACCCATCTCCTTGATCATCTCCAAATCAAACATCGTGCGCTGATGCAGCCGTTGCGCTTCGACGAGTTTGCCTTCGGAGATCAACTTCGGCTCCCACCACTCGAGCTCTTCCTTAATCGTCTTGATCGCCCGTTTGATCGTCGGCCGCGACATCACGTAGTGCGTTTTCGGATAGATCGGCACGCGCGACGTGTGCCGCTCAATTACTTCCCCGAGCAGCGGATCGATCGTCGAAACAGAATCAATCTCGTCACCCCACAACTCGATGCGATACGCCTGATCCTGATAACTGGGAAAAATCTCGATCACGTCGCCACGGACACGAAACGTGCCGCGCTGAAAGTTCACGTCGGAACGTTCGTATTGCAGTTCGACTAAACGCTGCAGCAGCACCTCGCGCGACATGCGACCGCCGGGCTCGACGAAAAACAGCAAACCGTAATACGCGTCCGGATCGCCCAGACCGTAAATACACGACACGCTCGCGACGACGATCACGTCGCGACGTTCGAACAACGCACGCGTCGCGGACATTCGCAAACGATCGATCTCTTCGTTGACGATCGCTTCCTTCTCGATGTAGACGTCGGCGGCGGGGACGTACGCTTCGGGTTGGTAGTAGTCGTAATAAGAGACGAAGTATTCGACCTTATTGTCCGGAAAGAGCGTGCGAAACTCTTGATAAAGCTGCGCGGCGAGCGTCTTGTTGTGCGCCAGCACGAGCGTCGAACGCTGCACGCGCTGAATAACGCTGGCGATAGTGAATGTTTTTCCGCTGCCGGTAATTCCCAGCAGCACCTGGTCTTTCGCCCCGTCGTTCAGTCCGCGCACAAGCGCGTCGATGGCGGCAGGTTGATCACCCCTGGGCTCGTATTCCGACTGTAACTTGAATTGCACGTAAAACAGATAACACGGATTACGCGGCGGATGAAGTGGACTCGAGGACGACGCGCCGTACTTCAGGCGAGAGTGAGTTATTTGCGGCGAGGCGACGAAATGCCAATCCGACTTCCGGCTCGCCGCTCGCCGCCAACAATCTAATCAGTGCGAGACTCAGATCGGTACTCGGATTGTTTTCAATAACTGAGATCAGCGGTTCTACAACCCCCGCCTTCGCGACGAGGAACAACAACGAAAACGCGCCATAGCAGCTTTCGTGGTTCTCGGCTTTTAGATCCTGAATTGCTTCGTAAAGCAGACCGGAATCGGCGAGTGCGGTGCCGATGCGACGTCGCTCCTCAGGCGAACCGTCGCGGAGTGCGTCGTTCACAAGCGTGGCTGCTTGATCGGGATCGAGTTCGTACAGGCGGCGGACGGCATCCTGGCGGACTTCCGGAGACACATCGTCGAGCGATTGCGCGATCTGTTCAAAAGGACTCGCGACTCTCGGCTTCTGCAATCCGTTGCCTCGCCGCGCCAACTCTTCCGCAGCTCGGCGCAGGGTCGCTATGTCGCGACTCCAACGCTCATCATCCGTCATCTGTTCAACGTTCGTGGTTCAAACTCAGGTCATCGCCCACCGCAGCAGCCGCCAGCGTCAATGGCGCGAGGGGCACCGAGGGAGGCACCGAAAACTCCGGCTCCATTTCTGTCACGACCTCCGGGCTCGTTTCCACCGCCCGTGCTCGAAGCAAGTTGAACTTCGTTAAGACCAGACGACTTACCGATAACCCCAGACTGTGGTCCAACACGCACAACTGTTCAGCGACAACGCGCTGAGAAACTCGTTCCAGCGCCGCTTCCAACTCGCGACCGGCAGTCGCCGCATCGTCGGCGATGATCATTTCGAAATCCTGACCGCCACTGACCCGCCGTCGCGAATGGTTC
>JAICGQ010000398.1 GCA_025923035.1 Pyrinomonadaceae bacterium
CTGTTCAACCAGGGCAAGCTCGCCGTGCTTTGCAACAACGGACCACTCGTCGAGCCGATCAACCGCACCACTTATCAGAACGGCACCGGGAAAAAACCGCTGCAATTATTTTCCCACTCGGATCAGGTGGGGCTGTTTCAGACGGCGATCGCCAATAGCGTGAGTCAAACGGGTTGGGGTGGAAGACTCGCCGACAAGACTCTCGCTCTGAATGGACTCGCGACGTTTCCGAGTAACGTCTCGATTGCCGGTATCAATCTCATGCTGACAGGCGCCGACACGCGTCAACTCGCGGTTGCGGATTCAAACACGGCACTCTCCGCCGTTTTGCAATTGAACGATGCGCCGGGCGCGACCACGGCTGAAAAGAACTCGCGGATGGCTTCGTTCAACGAGCTTCGCCCACTGGATAACGAGTTCAAGTTGATCAAGGCCGCGAGTGATACCCGGACGAGCTCGATGCAAACCGACGCGGCCTTGAGCAGCGTCACGCCAACACTGGCGACAGTGTTTCCAAACACCTCCCTGGGGCGGCAACTCAAACAAGTCGCACTGCTGATCAAAGCCTGTACGGATCCGATCGCCGGCATCAACATGAAGCGACAGATCTTCTTCACGCAGATCGGCGGTTTCGATACTCATTCAGCCGAGATTGGTGGGCAGGGAAATCTGCTGACGCAGGTGAGTCAGGCGATGAGCGCGTTCTATGCGGCGACAGTCGAACTCGGCGTTCAGAACAACGTCACCGCGTTCACGATGTCTGACTTCGGCCGCACGCTGCAACCCGCCGGCACCGGCGTCAATCAAGTCGGCACGGACCACGCCTGGGGAAACCATCAACTGATCGTCGGCGGATCTGTTCTGGGCCATACGCTCTACGGCACGTATCCGATTTTGAGATTGGGTGGACCAGACGACACTGACGGTGGTTCGAACCCGCGCGGACGCTGGATACCGACAACTTCCGTTGAACAATACGCGGCGACGCTGGCGACGTGGTATGGATTATCAACCGCGGATCTGCCGGCGGTGTTTCCCTTGATTGGCAGGTTTCCGACGGCTGACCTCGGGTTTATGGCCTCATAGTCACTTCTTTGAGGATCGTGCGGTGTGGATCGACCTGAACCCTGTATCTCGTCAACAGTTTCCTCGTCAGTGCGTTCGTAAGTTTCACCGCGCGTACCGTTTCTTTGCCGTCGGGTTTAATGAGCAATTCGTACGGTCCGCCGCCGTCGTCGGTTATTACCCGGATTAGTACCGGGTCGGGGAAGGCGTCACCGGGTTGAGTCTGTCGCAGCACCACTTTTATTTCTGCCTGTCGTTCGACATAATCCGCAGAGACCTCGTATTTCGGATGGCCCACACCGTAAACCCAGCGCTGAAAAAAATCTTTGAGGTTCTTTCCTGAAGCCTTCTCGAGCGCGGCGCGCAGATCTTCGGTGTTCGCGGTCGCATCCTTGTGCGCGTGATAGTAGTCGCGAATGCCGCGAAAGAAAACGTCGTCGCCGAGAGACATGCGCAGCATGTGCAGCACCCACGCACCCTTCTGATAATTGTTCGCGTTGAGCAGCTTGAAAAGATCCGTGGTTTCGGTATCGAAGATCGGCGTGCGGCTCGTCTTCTCATACGCGAATACGCTCTCGGCTTGCGCTTTCATGTACTCCTGAAAGGCTTCTTCACCTTCGTGCTTTTGCACGAACAGACCCGCGAAGTACGTCGCGAAGCCTTCGCTCAACCATAGATCCGCCCACGTCGATTCCGTTACCGAGTCGCCAAACCACTGGTGTGCGATCTCGTGCGCGATCAAGGCAACGGTGCCCTTGGGAATGCCGTAACGTTTGCTCAGCTTCGCTGACGGTTTAGGATTGAACAGCGTGCTGGTGAAGACGATGGCGCTCGAGTTTTCCATGCCGCCAAACTGCGTCGCGCCGACGATCATCGCCAACTTTTCATACGGGTACGGCGCCACGAGTTCGCTGAAAAACACCAGCGAGGGAAGCGAAGGCGCAAAGCCTTTCATCGCAGTCTGACGGTCTGAGTGAGGAACGTAATACGACAACGGAACGGGTGAGCGCTCGCCGGGTTCGAGACGCGTGAACTGGCCCACGGCGATGATCATGCAATACGGCGGAATCGGCGCGGCGGTCGAGTAGGTCCAGGTGCGATTACCGCCGGCTGTAGTTTCCACACGTTCGAAGCGTCCGTTCGCGACGACTTCCTCGCGCGCCGGAGCGGTAATGTTGAATGTAACGGTCGCTTTTGCTGATGGATGATCGAACGTCGGGATCCAGTGATGGACGCGATTGGGCCAGTTGTCACCGACGGCTGAAGGCTTGCCGTCTTTGTCGGACTTCATAATCAAACCGTCTTTCGGTTTGCCCTGGTAGACAACTTCAATGACGATGTTTGTTCCCGGATTTGCGGCTTCAGCGAGTGTGATTTCGAGTTTGCCGTTTCGGTGTGTGTACGACGCCGGCTTTGAATCAACGGTGACGCTGGTCGTTTTTAAATCGCCGAAGTCGAGATCGATCAATGCCGTCTTTTTTAAAACGAGCGCGTCGATGCGCGTGGTGCCGGTGACGATCTCCGAGAGTTGATCGTTGAGCGTCAGGCTGACGACGTAGTTCTTCGGCTGCCACGTGTCGAGCAGTCGTTCGACGCGAGCTGCGAAGACGACTGACGAGACGACAAGAACTATGAGAAAGGAGCTTGTTACACGTTTTGATGGTTTCACAGGTTTAACGGATTCCGAGCATCAGCAGCGCTGAACGATCGGAGACTGGTCTGTCAGAGTCGAGCCACTTACGATATTCGACGAGTTCGTCGTCCGTGACCGGACGATTGCCGAGACGTGCCGCCGGTGTTCGTTCAAACGCGCGATTGGTCAGCGCCATGTGCGGTTTCCGCACCGGCAACGGACTTCTCTCGGCGAGCGCGCGTTCTGCTGATTCGACGTCGGGAAAGAAATCGTCGTAAGCCAGCAGGTGCCAGACTGTGTCTGCTCCGTCGCCTTCAACCGCCAAAACACGGAGCAGTCCAAACGCGCTCTCGAGTTGAAAAATCAGGTCGTCACCCGCGATGAATATGTGATTTGCCAAACGAAAACAGCACCCCTAGAATCAGGCAATTCGCGATGAGCCAGTTCGATTCGAACAAAGACTACTACGCCGTTTTAGGTGTCGACAAGGATGCGTCCCGGGTCGAGATCGATCGTAGTTACAAGCGCATGGCCGCAAAGCATCACCCGGACCTCGGCGGCAGCGAAGAAAACATGAAGTTGCTGAACGAGGCGTACGAGGTGTTGAAAAATGCCCGAGTGCGGCGCGATTACGACGCCGTACGCAGGCCGGCGGCGCGCGCGACTGCCACTGGTTACGTTCGTGTAAGCACACCGACTGCACGCGACGTCGGCGTGTTTGGTCATTGTCTGAGCGCCGGGCTTTGTTTGCTCGCCGGTCTTTTCCTGCTGTTGCTGCTGCGGTTGCACTGGATCTGGTTTCTGTGGCCGCTCGCGATACTGGCCGTGTTCGTCGTCGCGTTTGGTGTGCTGCTCGCACGCAGCGCGATGGTAAAAGTGAACCAGTCGCTGCCGGCGACGAACCGTTTCAAGCGACACACGCGGATTCAGGAAGTCGCGTTCTGGCTGGTGATCATCACCAGTTGCTTCGGTCTTTATTTCCTGATGTCCCTGGATGTGACGCGATGATCCAGGGTTTAGACCTGCTGTTTCTGGAAGTGAACAGCCTCGAAGAATCGGTAGCGTTCTATGAAGGAGTGCTGGGGATGGAGGTCGAGTCGATCAACGCGAGCGCCGAACCTCCGATGGCCAAGCTTCGTGCTGGTGGTTTGAAGATCACGTTGGCCCAGCATCTCGAAACGATGCTGCGACGCGGGCGCGGCGTTCACTTCTTCATCGGCGTCTCCGACGTCGACGAGTATTACGACCAGCTCATCGAACGAGGCGCAGACATTCTGCCGCCCGTCGACGAAGGTTGGGGCGGCCGGTTTATCACACTCGAAGATCCCGACAAGTATCGTTACTTCTTCGTCACCTGGAAGTAAGGATTTATGCAGTACATAGAAAATCCGCCAAATCCGTGGTTAGTACATTCCGTCGAGTGGATCGGTGAGCCTCCGCAAGCGAAGCTCGAAGTCTTCGAAGAAACCGAAACGCGCCACATAATCACTCACAACGACAGTCCCGACGTCGGTTTCGACTACACCGTCAATTGTTATCGCGGGTGCATCCACGGTTGCACCTACTGCTTCAGCCGGCCCACGCATGAGTATCTCGGTTACGGCGCCGGCACCGACTTCGATCGCAAGATCGTCGCGAAAGTGAATGCGCCGGAGTTGTTGCGCAAAGAGTTGATGAAACCGTCGTGGAAAG
>JAICGQ010000399.1 GCA_025923035.1 Pyrinomonadaceae bacterium
CCGTTAACCGGCTGCGAGCCGAACCACCACCGCCCCCCAACACCAAGGACTGTCCGTTCTGTCTAACGGCGATTCCGCTTGCCGCGACGCGCTGCGCCGCGTGTACTTCGGAAATGCCCGCAGCCTGAAAGAACTAACTACCCGATGCGTGAGTGCCCTCGTTGCGAAGTCTGCTATGAAGACGACGTGGCCACGTGCCCGCAGGACGAAACGGGCACGAAACACACGCTTCCCGGCGGACGCCTCCTCAACTCACGTTACCTGCTCGAGAAACGACTCGGACGCGGCGCGATGGGCCAGGTCTACCTCGCGCGAGATCAAAACCTGATCACCCGCCGCGTCGCAGTAAAAACCGTTCGGCCCGACATTCTCAACGACGAAGATCTACAGGAAGGCGAAGCGATCGCACGGTTCGAACGCGAAGCGCGTTCCGCCGCTTCGATTCGTCATCCGAACGTCGTCGACGTTACTGACTTCGGCAAGAGTCCTGACGGCGTGTTCTTTCTCGTGATGGAGTACGTCGAAGGCGAAACGTTGTATCACCTGCTGCGTCGCGAAGGCACGGTGACGCCGCAACGAGCAGCGGCGATCATGCGACAGGTCGTCGCGGGCGTCGAAGCCGCGCACGACGAAGGAATCCTGCACCGCGATCTAAAACCAGCCAACATCTTTCTTATGCAACAAAAGCGAAAGACCGGAAGCGACGACGGATTCGTCAAAGTCGGTGACTTCGGTCTCGCAAAGATCGTGAATGCGGATCGATCCGACGTGACTTCCGCGAGTGGACCAGCGTCACGCGGAATCATCGGCACGCCGGAGTACATGGCGCCCGAGCAGATGCAGCCCGAGGGCGGCCTCGACGCGCGCGCCGACATCTACGCGCTGGGCACGATCGCGTATCACATGCTGGGCGGACGTCCTCCGTTCACCGGCAACATCACGCAACTCATCGCGCAGAAGCTGACGCAAACACCGCCGCCTCTGTCGACTCTGCGATCGGACGTGAGCGAAGAGATCGAAGCGACGATCATGAAGGCGCTAGCTGTCGAACCGAATGGACGTCCCGCGAGTGCGACGGAATGGTTCGACAGTTTTGCCGAGGCTGTCGCTACAGATTCCGGACCGGTACCGAAACGCGGCGATTCGCGACTCGTGGTGATGGCGCCATCCGGATCGGAGGTTTACGTCGACGACGAGCGATACGGCAGCGTGGGCCGATCGGGCCGCGTGATACTCACGTCGATCGCGCCCGGACAACACGTGCTCCGCGTGTCGAAGTTAGGTGAACCGGACGACGAGCGCGTAATCGAGATTCGCAGCGACGTCGCGGAACAGATCATCGAAGCGCAACTGAAGATCGGCGTTTCGAGCAATCAACTGAGCCCTTCGCGCGGCGGTAGTCTCGACAGTCGAAGCGGAGGAAACTCCACGACTCTCGTCGTCGTTATGTGCACCAGGTGCCAGTCGCGTTTCGCAGAAGGCGTGAAGTTTTGCGGCCGTTGCGGGAACACGACGTTCCAACCGGTCACGGGCGAGTTGCCCCAGGCGCCCGCGCCGGCACTCGCAAAAACGGTGAATACAACGCCGTCGCCGCCGCCAAGCGGTGTCACGTGCCAGCGCTGCGGCCAGACTTATCAAGCGGGTATCAAATTTTGCGGACGATGCGGTATTCCCATCGGAACATCAGCCCTCGACTGGCGCCCGCCAAAACCTGTCGAAGTGTTCTGCCTCAGTTGCGGCACGAGCTATCCGGCGGGAACAAAGTTCTGCGGCCGCTGTGGCAAACCGATTCGCTCTTGAGCGAGTTGGAACTTTCCTTTAATCTTTGCGCCTGACCATGAAGCGCTGCCCCACTTGCAACCGAACCTATGCCGATCTTTCGCTGAACTTCTGTTTGGACGACGGTACGCCGCTCGCGAATGAAGCGGCGCCGACGACGGATCTCAACGCAACGGTCAGATATCCGCCGCCGCGAGATACGTCGGAACCACCACCGACAGAAATTTACCGGCCCGCGCCGACAGCAGCACCACCGCCACGGCCGATACCGACACCACCACCGGCGCCACCGCCTCAGCCGCAGTGGTCACCCACGCCGGCACCCGCAAAGAAATCAAATGCGATCTGGTGGATACTCGGCGGATTAGCTGCCGTCATGGTGATTGGAGTTGGCCTGGTCGTCATGATCATCGCGCTCGCGAGTATGAGCTCGAACACGAACGGGAATCTCAACACTCGCGACCCGAACCGTAACGCCAACGTCTCAGCGAACGCGAACACAAATGCGAACGTCAACGCGATCGCCAACGCGAACGTGGGCCCGCCGACTTCGTTGCTCGACGATTTCACGCAACAGAAATGGGGCACGGGCACGTCCCAATTCGGGCGCAGCTATTACGCAAACGATGAATATCGTATGAGCTCAAAGGAGCAGACGTTCGTCGTCATGTATGCTCCTTCGAACGACTACAGCACCGAGAACGCGACAGTGAAGGTCACCGCTCGCAGTGTCGACGGCAGCGTTCCTTCCGCTGGTTTCGGGTTGATGGTCCACTGTGTCCAAACCAGACAAGGCAAGCTTGAAGATTACGCGCTGCTAATTTTTCCGTCTGACGAACCTGAATACGAGATCATCATGCACAAGGCCGGCGAGCAGCAGTCGCTGGTCCAACGAACGAAGTCAGACGCGATTGAACCCGGTTCAGCGCCGAACAAATTAGAGGTCAGAATCAAAGGCAACCAGTTAGGCTTCTACGCGAACGGGCGGCTGCTCACGAACATCACCGATCGTGAAAACTACCGCAAAGGCCGAGTTGGTTTCTATACCAGCGACGTTCATGAAGTCGCGTTTGACGATCTGTCGATTGAGCGCACGCCGTAATTTGGTCCGAATCCGTGTTTCATGCGAGTCAGCTTAAAAGTCACCGCTGGACCTTATAAAGGCCGTATCTTTTCGTTCACCCAACACGATAGTTTTCTGATCGGGCGAAACCCGGAAGCGCATCTCTGTCTCCCCGACGATCGTTACTTCTCGCGTAATCACTGCCTGCTTGAAATCAACCCGCCGCGCGCGTTCGTCCGCGATCTGCGGTCGACAAACGGTACTTATCTGAACGGCCAACGCATCAACGATGCCTTTCTCAAGAACGGCGATCGGATTCACTGCGGCGAGACGATTCTGTTAGTGGAAGTGGACACGGTGCAGTCCGTCGATCTTTCCGAGACGACGCAGGACGTGATCCCGGGACGTCCGGTGCTCGTGATGGTCGAGTGTCTCAACTGCGGCCGGCGAGAACAGGCCGAAGCATCGACGCCTGATGAACATCTGACCTTTTTATGTGAAGACTGCCGGATCGAATTTAAGAAATCGCCGCAAGCGATTCCCGGTTACGACACAGTCAAACTGCTCGGCCGCGGCGGTATGGGTTGCGTGATGCTGGCCCGCGAACAAAAGACCGGTCGGGCAGTCGCGATCAAAACACTGCTGCCGGAGTTCGCCGTTAGCGACAAAGCAATGAAACGCTTCCTGCGTGAGATCGACGTCGCCGCCGCGTTGAAACATCAGAACATCGTCGAGTTTATCGATCGCGGTACGCACAACGGCGTCGTCTATCTCGTGACGGAGTTTGTTGAAGGCGCAGACGCTTCACGGCTCGCCGAGATGAATGGCGGTTATCTCGCCTACCCGGACGGCATCGCAATCATCTCGCAATCGCTTGACGCACTCGCGTTCGCACACGACAAGGGCTACATCCATCGCGACTTCAAGGATCAGAACATCCTCGTGTCCGGCCGCTCGCCGAATCTCGTCGCGAAGTTGACCGATTTTGGTCTGGCGAAGAGCTTCACGCATTCAGGCATGAGCGGTGTAACGATGGCCGGCGAGATGGCGGGCACGCTGGCGTACATGCCTCCCGAACAACTACGTAATTTTCGCGATGTGAAGCCGCAGTCAGACATCTACGCCGTCGGTATGACAGCGTACAGTTTGCTTTCCGGTTCACTGGCGCTGCATATCAACAGCAAGGCCAACGTCAACGACACGATTCGGGCAATTTTCGAGCAACCTGCGGTGCCGCTCAGTCAACGCGCACCGCACATTCCACCGGTCGTCTGCGACATTATCGACCGCGCGCTTGCAAAGGATCCTGCACAGCGCTGGCAGACCGCAGGCGCCATGCGAAACGCCCTTCAACACGCCTGTAATCCGTTTCATCCGTGGTAAATAATCATTTACTTGCAAAAAAATCGACCGCATAATTTCGCGGCAGGAGAGCCCGTATATGAGATCTATCTGGAAGGGTCACATTCGATTTTTGCTGGTTGCCATCCCCGTGCGGATCTACAACGCCATCGAAACCAGCGAAAAGATTCAGTTTAACC
>JAICGQ010000400.1 GCA_025923035.1 Pyrinomonadaceae bacterium
CTCCGGCTTGCCGTTTTGCCGAATCAAAACAGCCGCGGGAAGAGGACGGCCGTTGTAGTGAAACATCTGGGCCAGCGAATACGCGCCGCAATTCAACAGCGCGAGCACTTCACCCGGCGTAACATCTTCAGGCAGCCTTCGATAATCCGGCAAACGCCCTTCGCGTTCGATGTCGAAATAGACGTCACCCGAGTCACACAATGGACCAGCCACCTTGTAATCGCGCGCATACGGCTCGCCCGCGCGCGACGCCGAGATGAGGTGGTAGTACCACTTGTAGTTATTCATCGACAGCATGATGTTGTAACCGGCATCGGTCAATAACCAAACGTCACCTGTCTCCGGACGGCTCTTGATGTTGCGCACCGTCGTCAGCACCAGACCGGCATCGGCGATCACGCTTCGTCCCGGTTCGAGAACGATCGTTACGCGATCGAGCAGGTGTTCCGCATTGGCCTCCCGCGCCGATTCACGCGCGACTCGCAGCGCCTCTTTCAGCACCGCCGAGGGCTCCAACTCCGCGCCCAACATGTCGCGTTCGTGTTCGGGAAGCTGGTCCGCCTGTGAACGATCGCGCAGGTAGTTCACGGGTATCCCGCCGCCGAGATTGATGTGTTCGAGCGTGTGCCCGGTCTCGTTGTGAATCGTGACGAGGTGCTCCCACATGCTGCGAAACGCTTCCGCAAACGGCTCGACGTCCGGCGTTTGCGATCCGACGTGAATGTGGATCCCGCAGACGTGAATCGTGTCGCGTTTTTCGAGTCCGCGACGAAACGCCTCGAGTACTTCCGTCGAGGAGATACCAAACTTCGACGTCAGCAACGCCGTCTGCAAACCGAGATGCGATCGCGTTCCGATTTCGGGTACCAGTCGCAGCGTGATGCGCGCCGGCGAGACGTCTTCACCTTGCGAACGCAGGCGTTTAACCGACGCCTCGACGAGATCGATCTCGTAAATTGAATCGACGTTGATCGCGTAGATCCCCGCACGCACGGCTTCGTCGATCTCGTTGTCTGATTTGCTGGTGCCGTTGAAGATGATCTGATCGGGATGAAAACCAACGCGCAGCGCTTTGAACAGTTCGCCGCCGCTGTTGACCTCGACGTCGATGCCTGACTCGAGCACGGTCTTGAGTATCGCCATGTTCGAGTTGGCTTTTGACGCGTAACAAAACTTGACCGGACGATCGACAGCGCTCGCCGCGTGTTGCAGGCGCGCGATGTTATCGCGAATGCGTTGTTCGGAGAAGACGAAAAGCGGAGAATCGTATTGTCCTACAAGGTCCAATGCGTCGGCGCCATTGATGTTCAAATGACCGTTGCGCACTTCCAGGTAGCCGGAGATGGACCAGGCAGGACACGAGATAGCCATATCAGTGCTGATCTGTGTCATCGGTGAATGGTTTGATGTATGAACCGTTGTCTAATTTGATTTCGCGAAATTGTAGCTGAGCGTACCAGCAACCTTGACTGCTTCACCCATCAGCGTAGTCGGCGAAAAACGTGCGAACTTCGCTGCATTGACGGCCGCTGCTTGCAGGTGCTGTGGACCGGAAACGGCTTTTGCTTCGATTACCGTACCCTGTTCGTCAATCAGTATCTGGACCAACACGACGCCGGTCGCCTGGCCAGCTGCGACTTCGGGTTGCGGCAAGTAGATGGCCTTGCTGTTAAGGTTGCCGCCGTTGATCGGCTTCTTCACATCCGGCTGCTTGTTGTTTGCGTTGTTTGGCTTCTCGTTTTCCGTGTTTCCTTCAGTGCCGGTTACTTGTGGTGCGTTTGGATCGAGCGTCTTTTCTTCTGCGTTCTGCGCGGTTTGTCCGGCGTTCTCGGCCGGTTGCTCAGGATTTGGCGCGGTTGCGACTTTCGGTTGTTCGACCTGCCGTTCCGGCAGCACGAACGAGCTGATGAACTTGTCCTGCATGTTCTCGTCTTTCGTATTCAACGAGACGATCACGTAGAACCGCTTTCTGGTCGCGAAGGCATGCGCGACGCCGGTCAACTCACCGATCGCCACCTTGTACGAACGGCCCGTATGACCGTGAAACGGGCGACTACTGACGAGCGTCAGTTTCGTGATCGCGGTTTCTTTCGTTCGCACCTTCGGTGGAAAGTAATCTTTGAACGCGTCGATGTAAGAGTTGAAGCGCGCGAAATCGGAGTACACGGCGGGCGTCGACTTGATACCGCTGAGCGAAACGATGGCGAACACCGGACCGTTAGGTTGCTTCGCGAGATACGAGCGCGCGTTCAGTTCCATCTTGTGATAGGGAAATTTCGTTGTCTCTGTGGTCGGGTTTTTGGGCATCGAGACGGTGAATTCTTCGCCATCGGGGCTGATCGTTTCCCAATCGGCCCAGTCACCGGCGCTCTTTTGAACCTGTCCGGAAACTGCGACCGCTGCGAGCACGATGATCGCAAGCGCCCAATGTAGACGACGGAAATGCATGTCATTTACCTCCTCAGGTTTTAGCATTGACCACGTGGAGAGCTAATGCGTATTTGGAATCTAGTCGCAGCTATCGGCAGTGTCAAGAGGCCGCGCGAGTTGTTTAAGATGCTGCGCTTTTGGCTCTATCATTTTCCACGAGCACGCGTCGCAAGATCTTGCCGGACGGGGATTTGGGTATCGTGTCGACAAATTCCACGTATCGAATTCTCTTGTGCGGCGCGACGCGTTCGGCGACGAACTCCATGATCGATTTGGCCTCTGATGGCTGCCGCAACACGACGATGGCTTTCGGCACTTCGCCTGCTTCTTCGTCCGGACACGGAATCACCGCGGCATCAGCCACGCACGGATGAGTCACCAACACGGCTTCCAACTCAGCCGGCGCGACTTGCAGACCTTTGTACTTGATCAGCTCCTTTGCGCGATCGACGATGAAGAAGTGACCGTCTTCGTCCGCATAACCGATGTCGCCCGTGTGCAGCCAGCCTTCGACGTCGATCGTCTGTGCAGTTGCGTCGGGATTGTTGAGATAGCCTTTCATGATTTGTGGACCACGCACGCACACTTCGCCGCGTTGACCGTAGCCCAGCGCCTCGCCCGTTTCGAGATCAACGATCTTGCATTCCGTGTTGGGCGCGGGCACGCCGACCGAGCCAAACTTGATGATGTGCGGCGGCGCGGGCGATGAATGCGTCACCGGACTCGTTTCCGTCATCCCGTAACCTTGTCGCACGCTGCAGCCGAGACGTTCCATGCAAGCTTTCGTCAGCTCTTCGCCGAGTGGAGCGGCGCCGGAGAAGATCGTGCGCAACTTCGGCAAACGATAATTGTCGACAACCGGATGCTTGCTGAGTGCCAGCACGATCGGCGGTACGAGATGCGCGAGACTGACTTCGTAGTCCTGCGCAGTTTTCAAAAATGCTTCCAGATCGAAACGCGGCATGGTCACGATCGTTGCGCCGGTGTAAAGCCCCATGTTCAGCACGACCACGAGACCGTAGATGTGAAACAACGGCAGGACGCAGATCAGCGTGTCAGTCTCGAAGAAGTAGCAGAGACCTTCCATCTGGCGGATGTTCGCGACGAGGTTGTGATGCGTGAGCATCACGCCTTTCGGCAGTCCGGTGGTGCCGCTCGAGTAGGGCAGGGAGACAAGATCTTCACGCGGATCGATCTCGACCTGTTCGGCGCGTCCGTTGTCGACTAGCAATTCTGAAAACGGAGTTGCTCCCACGGCCTCGCCGAAGACGAAAATCTCTTCAACGTCGGCTTCTTCTGCGGCGTCGCGCGCTTTGTCCATGAACATCGGAATCGTCACCAGAAAGCGCGCGCCGCAGTCTTTCAGTTGATGCTTGATTTCGTGTTTCGTGTAGAGCGGATTGATCGGCGTTACGATGCCGCCGAGCGTGGCCACGGCATGAAACGCGATCGCGTAATCCGGACAGTTTGGACTCAGGATCCCGAAGACCTCACCTTTTTTGAACCCGCGCTTTTGCAGGTTGTAAGCGGCGATGGCGATTGAATCGGCCAATTGTGAATAGGTGATCGTTCGGCCTGTTGGTCCATCAATCAGCGCCGGTTTATCGCGCAGTTCGGTGGCTCGGCGCAAGACGAGGGGCGTCAGCGCGGTCTCGGGAATGTCGACGTCCGGGTACGGTCCTTTAATTATCATGTCGCACAGATTACACAGATCCTTGTAATCTGTGAACCGGTATGAAATACATATCCGCATGACTCGTCCGCTCAACATTGTCTGCCTGGCCACCTATTTCAAGGGCGCCGATTTCATTCGCGAGTGCAAGGCCCATGGTTGTCACGTGGTACTGGTCACGAAAGAGAAGATGCTGCGCGAGGATTGGCCGCGCGAGAGCCTCGACGACTTGATCGCCGTTCCGAACGATGCGGGCCCCGCGTTGTTTATCGA
>JAICGQ010000401.1 GCA_025923035.1 Pyrinomonadaceae bacterium
AGCCACAATCGTTACGGGCAAGCAAGTGACGAAATACGACCTCGCACTGATCGGTTACGGTCAGGGTTATGCCGGGCAAATGACGACGTTGCAGATGGCCCTTGCGGCAGCGACCGTGGGCAACATGGAAGGCAAGTTGATGAAGCCCAAGATCGAATTCAACCTCGCGCCGCAGCCGTTCAATCAAGTGCTCACCGCAGCGCAGTCAGCAGACTTGCGACGGATCATGGGTCTCGTCACTGGCGGTGCAAGCGGCACGGCGCGCGGTGTATTCGCGCCGGTCAAAGCGGCGGGCATCAACACCGGCGGCAAGACCGGAACGGCGCAAAAAGTCGTCCCCGTTTACGATCCGAAAACAGGCCAGCCGAAGACACGCCATCGGATCGAGCGCGACAACCGCGGCAACATCATTCGCGAGTACGAAGAAATCATCATGGACGAAGAGCATCCGCGAATTGACGGCTGGTTCCTGTGCATCGCGCCGCTCGAAAAACCGCAACTGGCGATCGCCGTGATCGTCGAAGGCGGTGGTTACGGATCGCGATCGGCGGCGCCGATTGCCGCGGCTTTAGTGATGAAAGCAAGAGACCTGGGTTACTTGAGAGTTAGATGAGTTTTTGTGCTTTGTGCTAGTACTTGGTTCTTTGTAGCCGAGCAACTAAGTACAAAACACAAAGTACAAAGCACGAAATGAAGAATCGCGCGTCGTCACATCTATTGTTGATTCTGGTGATTCTCGGTCTTGAGATCGTGGGTTATCTCGCGGTCCATCGCGGCGGTTTGCTGCGCGGCTACGAGACGTCCGTGATCGGCGCCGTGCGCGATCTGCTGATGTTTATTCCGCTGATGATGGTCGCGCTCTGGCTCTCACGTACGAAGCGGTTTTCCGGCAACTGGGTGCTCTTCACAACAGCCGTGCTGCTTTTCGGTTTCGGAATGCTGATCCAGTACCGGCTTTACAGCGATCCCGAATACAACGCACGCAACAAGGCCGCCGCCCGTGAAGAGAAGATGGAAGCGCTGCGCATGCGCTACATCATGGAGAACTACGATCCCGTCAAGAAACAGTTGATGGGTTTGCCGCCGACTCCCGCGCAACCCATCGATATCGATCAACTGCCTAAAAAACAGTCGAACTACTCGCTGTGGAACGCGCTCACTTCGAGTTACACGTGGATTCCGATTATCTCGATTCTCGCTTTCGCGATTGCCTATTCGTTCTGCGTGCGCGATGGGTTTCTGTTGCTACTGCAGCGGAACAGTTTTCTGATCGTGCTGTTGACGTTGCTGCCTCTGGCGGCGGCGGTGGTGACGTCGAGTGCCGGTAAGGCACTCGGCAACATGACCCCGTGGGAGCCGTCGAAGATCCCGTTCCTGGTAGGTTTCGCCGGCATCCTGACCGCTCGTTACAAGGATCTAGCGGAAACTTACTGGGGCATTCCACGCGCGCGCGACATCATGCCGCTGCTGGTGATGGCGATGATGCCGTTCGTTCCCTTCTTCGCGTTGAAAGACTTCGGACAGATGCTGATCTTCAGCGGCGCGTACACGACCCTTTATCTCGTCGCTGTTCGACGGTGGCCGCAACTGTTGCTGTTCGTTGGTTCGGTCATACTCGTGATCGGCATACTCGTCGTCGGCGCGTTGCCACGCAACATCCAGGAGCAGGTTCCGTTGTTACCGACGATCGCGCGTCCGATCAGCGCCGCGCTTCCCGCCCGCATTCAGCAACGCTTTCATCTGTGGCTCGATGGTTTCGATCCGCCGTCGCCGGAAGTCTCGTGGTGGAAGCCTGAATACGACGACGCGCTGAACAAGAACCCCGAGATGAAGGAGCTCGCTTCGCAGAGTCCCGCCTTGCAAAGGACTGTGAACGTCGACGTGTGGTTCGACAAGTTCGCGTTTCAACCGGCGCAGGCGACGTGGGGAATATCTTCGGGAAAGACGACCGGACGCGGTCTGGGACTCGGTTTTCCGGAGGTGATCCCCATCGCCGACTCCGACTACATTTACGCGGCGATTGCAGAAGAAACGGGTCTTGCGGGTGGGGCCATAATCATCCTGGCAGTAATAATTTTTGTGGTCGCTGGTGTTCGCACTTCGCTGGAGTCGCGTGATATGTTTACGAAGCTGTGCGCGGCTGGTCTGACAGCATTCATAGGATTTCAAGCGTTAGTCAATATCGGCGGTATTCTGCGAGCGTTGCCGATGACGGGCATCACGTTGCCGTTCGTCAGTCACGGAGGATTTAGTCTGATAACGAGCTTCGCGATGCTGGGGATGTTGATGGCGTTTTCACATCGAAATGCGCGCGATAGAGTGATCGCGGAGATGCCCGAGACGAAGAGTTCCTCTCCCATTAAGCTGGAGGCAGTGCAATGAGCGAAGACAGGAAGACCTTCAAGGTCCAGTCCTCAGCGCTTTCCGACCGCGGTCTGAACGAACGTCGTCCCCTTAACGAAGATGCGTTTCTGCATGACCCGGCGCGGAACGTGTTTGCCGTCGCAGATGGTGTCGGCGGCGCTGAAGCCGGCGAGGTTGCTTCGCAAACGGCAATCGAAGTTCTCGACGAAGCTTTTCGTCACCAGGTTGACGGCGCTGACGTCGAAGACCTGATGGAGCTCGCGATTCAACGGGCCAACGCGTCGATTCACCAGATGGCCCAGGAGCACGCCAAGTTTTCGATGATGGCGACGACGATTGTCGCCCTTCATGTCAAAGACAACATCGCCACCTTCGGACACGTCGGCGACTCGCGTCTCTATCGACTCACGCCCGACGGCCAGTTGCATCGCGAAACGGAAGATCACTCGATCGTCGAAGAAGAAGTGCGCGCCGGACGCATGACGCCCGAGCAGGCTGCAAATCATCCCAGCAAGAACGTGATCAGCCGTGCACTGGGAGCGGAACAAGGCGTCGAGGTCGACATGAAGACGATCGAAGTCGAAGACGGCACTGAGTTCCTGCTGTGCACTGACGGCATCACTCGCCACGTGTCCGACAACGAGCTTCGTCAACTCCTCGTCCTCAACGGAGACCTCGAAGAAGTTTGTAACGAGCTGAAGCGACGTTGCTACGAACGTGGCGCTGAAGACAATCTGACGGTCGTTATAGTGCGCGTCGGCGAACGACTCCATGCCGACGATCGGCTGGCAGAACTCGAACCTACGATCTCGCCAGAGACGCAAGCCGCCTATGCGCCGAAACCGAACGGGCAACCTGTCGTCGCCACGGCGCAAAACGAAGGCAGTTTCATACCAGCGTCGCGCGTTGCGTTTCCCGGACCGCCGACCGATCCGGCAGTGGTCCACGAACGATTGAACGTGGCCGATCCCGCGGTGCGAGCAAAGGGCGGCAGCGGCGCCGCGAAGTTGCTGTGGTTTGTGATCGTGCTCGCGTTGATTGGCGGAGCGTTCTATGCGGGCGCGCGTTTCAAAGAACGAATTCCCTTCCTCGCGTCGAAAGTGCAGCCGGCGAACCCGGCGCCCGTAGCCAGTGCTACGCCAAAACCGGAAGAGCCCTTCGTCCAGTTCGAGCGAACGCGACGGCAAGTCGATCAGGATCCGCGCGCATGGCTCGCTAACGACGTGGGCAAAGAATTGGTCAGCGCGGGTGTCCAAAACGCGCTCGACTCGCCGAATGCTGAGTTTTTGTATCTTTATGGTCGCGCGAATCTACTCACCGGCAACACTGACGAAGCCGTAAAAGCCTTCGACGCCGCGATTGCCAAGGCGGACGCAACTCCTTCGCCCACAAACGCCACAATCAAAAAGGAAGCAATTCTCGGTTTGGCGGCGCTTAGCTTCCGCACGAACCGCGATCGCTGGAAAACATTAAATCAATATGAAGAGTTGACGAAACCTCCCGCCAATTCGAGTGCCCCGTAGCATTGAACCCTGATCTGTTTCGATGCATCTAACCGAAGCTCGATGGGGCGAAACGAATGTCGGAACTCAAACTCCAGCAAAGTAGACTCGACGGCCGCTATGACATTGTCGACTGCCTCGGGCGCGGCAGTTACGCCGAGATCTACGTCGCCAACGACAACGCCGCCGTCGACGGCGCGCCGCGTACTGTCGTTATCAAGGCCTTGAATCTCTACTTGCAGGATGAACCCGACGTCGAACTCGAACGCACGCTCGTCGCCAATTTTCAAAACGAAGCAGTCGCGCTCGACCGCGTGCGCCATCCGAACGTAATCAACCGTCTCGGACACGGCACCGCGATCGATCTCTCCGGGACAACGTTTCACTACATCGTTCTCGAGTATCTTCCCGGCGGCGACATGTTCGCGCTGACGCGCGCGCGGCCGTTGCCGATTCAAAAAGCGCTTCATTACCTCGAGCAGGTCTGTTCCGGACTCGCCCA
>JAICGQ010000402.1 GCA_025923035.1 Pyrinomonadaceae bacterium
AGCTCGGCAATCGCGAGGTCGTAGTTCTTCTCCGCCAGCGCCGTCATCCCGGCGAGCTCGTGGACCTGTTTTATCTGGTTCTGGTTCTTCGCCGCCTCGGCGCCGCGCTTGTAAGCTTCGGTTTCTGATCTGGCAGTTGCGAAATCTTTCTTGCCGATCGCCACGCGCGCGAGGTTGTAATGATGAAACAGCGCCGTGTTGTCTTTCAGTTCCTGTGAGAGGTTCGTGGCGCTCATCGTGATGCGCAGCGCTTCCTCGTAAGCTTTCTTCGCTTCGTCATAGCGGCCCATCTCCAACAGGATGTTTCCTCTGAGTTGAAGATCGCCCGCCATCGCAGGTACGTCGTTGATCTTTTGTCCGAGCGCGTACTGCTTGTCGACTTCGGCGAGTGCCTGGTCCAACTTACCACTATCAGCCGCCACGACCATCTGGCCAAACAACGCCGTGCGACGTTCACCATCGTTGCGTGCTTTGTCGGTGATCTTCTGCAACTCGGCTGTGGCATCCGCGGCCTTGCCTTTGTACGTGAGGGCGGCGGCGATACCAAAGTAAGAATTAAGGAAAGTTGGCTCGATAGCCAGTGCTTTGTTGTATTGCGCGATGGATTCGTCGAACCTGCCGGTTTTCAGCAGCAGTTCGGCGTACGAGTCATACGGATTCGGATCGTTGGGAATAAGCTCGATGTACTTCTTGAACGCAGTCTCTGCGTCGGCGTACTGCTCGTTCTGACGATACGCATAACCGAGAATGTTGAAGGCGGTCGAGTAAGTGGGGGCCAACTCGGTGGCTTTCTTGTAGTGACTGATCGCCTGTGCGTAATCCTGCTGACCGAAGTAATAACCGCCAAGAGTGAAGTGCGCGCGTTCGTCATTCGGGAACGCCGCGACGAGCTTGTCGAGAACCTCTTTTTGCTTCGCCGGGTTTCCGTTTGCGCCTGCTTCCGCGGCCTGGATCAGCATACGTTCGCCGTCAGATGCCTGGATCGCATGGTCGACCGCATGTTTTAAATGATCGAAAAACTCTTTCGCCGTCGGCGAAGCCTGGGCGCGGTTCAGGTGGGCCAGGGCGAAGTTCGGATCGAGCGCGATGGCCTTGTCGTAGTGTTCAATCGAGTCGGTGATGCGAAGTTTTTCAGACAGATCGCGTCCGGCGAGAAACTCTTTGCGCGCTTCGTCTGACTTCGTGCTGATCGCGATCTTGCCGTCGCTGCTTGCGTTTGCACTGCTCGACGATGCCGGCGAAGTCTTGTTGGGATCGACCTGGCATCCGGCAAGCGCGAGTAAAATTAAAACTAAGCTGAGTGGTTTGAGACGTGACATTGTGGGCTCCTTCGTGCACTGGCTGAGAGGCGGTGGAAGGTTTGCTGTCGTTTGAGACAACAAGCCTCAAAAGCTGGGGAGATCTTCAGGCTAACGTCGGATGCCAGCGAGCATAGAAGCGTCGTAAAGACGAGTCAAGAAGTTTTACTCGAGTCGTGGCCCAACGCTACCGATTGGTGGATCTTCTCCATGCGTTCGTAGGCCGGAGCGCAAAGGAAACGCCGTACATGTTGACAACCAACATGTGCGCGCGCTAGGCTCCTGTTGATAATCAACAGGAGCCACACTCTTCGATGGTCAAAGACAGCAAACAGGAAGTTCTACCCGGAACTCTCAGCCTTCTGATTCTGAAGACACTCGCAACCCTTGGCCCTTTGCACGGCTATGGAATCGCGCGTCGCATCGAACAGGTCAGCGGCGATCTGCTCGAACTTAATCAGGGCACTATCTACCCCGCTTTGTTGAAACTGGAGCAGATGCGCTGGATCCGGACGAAATGGAGCACCTCCGAAAACAATCGCCGGGCCAAGTACTATTCGCTCACCGCCGCCGGCAAGAAGCAACTGGCGAAGGAAGAGGAAGAATGGCATCGCACGTCGGCAATCGTGACGCGTTTCCTGACCCCTTCGGAGGAATAAGACCATGACCCGCTTATTCACTTTCCTCTCGAGACTGCGAGCACTGTTCGTGAAACGAAAACTCGAAGACGATCTGGCCGATGAGATTCAGTCGCACATCGATATGCAGGTCGAGGAACATCTGCGCCAGGGAATGAGCCAGGAAGAGGCGCGTTATTTAGCACTGCGAAAATTCGGCGGCGTGGACCAGGTCAAGGAGATCTACCGTGAGCGACGCACGTTGTGGTGGGTCGAAACAATCTTCCAGGACATACGCTACGGATTCCGCATGCTGCGGCGCAGTCCGGGCATGACGGCGGTGGCAGTGCTTTCGCTGGCACTCGGCATCGGCGCGAACACGGCTTTGTTCAGCGTCGTCGACGCGGTGCTGTTGGAAACGTTGCCAGTCGAAGACCCGGAACAGTTGGTGCTTTTTGAATGGCAGGCCGGACGCGCGTTCAGAGTGACGGGTGCGAGCGGCACCTCCAATGTCGATGTGCCGAAGGGCCAAAGAGGTCTCTCGCTTTTTCGTCATGACGTCTTCGAGCAGATGCGACAGTCACAAGCCGCGGCTACGGAAGGGCCCCTCAGTGAGTTATTTGGCTTTGGTCCAATTCGAGAGATAACGGCCAAGGTCGGCGATCAACCTGAAGTAATCGACGGGCAAGCGGTATCCGGAAACTACTTCACCGGTTTGCGAGTGCAGGCGCGTTTGGGACGTGTGATCTCTGTTGATGATGATCGCGCCGGCGCTGCTCCCGTGGTAGTGCTCAGTCACCGGTTCTGGCAGGAGCGTTTCGGCGCCAGCCCCGGCATCCTGGGCCAACACCTCAAACTCAACCAGCAATCGTTCACGATCATCGGCGTCGCTCCAGCCGAATTTAACGGCACGCTTCAGGTGGGTTATACGCCTGCAGTCACGATCGCGCTGGCTCTTGAACCACAGTTGCGCGGTGACCGCAGTTTACTTGGGTCAACCACTGAACCGGGCGTCTGGTGGTTGAACTTGATGGGGCGGCTCAAGCCAGGAGCAACGCCCGAACAGGCGCGCGAAAGTTTGAATGGCGCTTTTCAAGCCGCTGCGCTGGCGGCGATGCCACCACCGCGCAAAAGCAGCGATCCGTCCCAGCTCGATCCGAAAGACTATCCACGCTTAAACAGCCACGCCGGTAGTCGTGGGATGTTGGACCGGCGCAAACTCTACGCCTCGACGATTTACGGACTCTTCATCGTCGTCGCACTCGTGCTTTTAATCGCGTGTGTCAACCTCGCGAACTTGTTGCTTGCCAGGGCCGCGTTGCGTGGCCCGGAGATCAAAGCACGACTCGCGGTTGGAGCGGGACGTTGGCGTCTCGTGCGGCAACTGCTGACCGAAAGCCTGCTGCTCGCCACACTGGGCGGCGTTGCGGGAGTGCTGTTTGCTTTTTGGGCCACGGGCGCACTGAGTGCGTTCACGAATGACGAAGGCGGACTCTTGCCAGGTGGAGTTGACCTCAGTCTGAATTGGCGCGTGCTCGTGTTTACTTTAGGTGTATCGCTCGTGACGGGTGTGCTGTTTGGCTTAGCTCCGGCGTGGCGCGCGACGAATCTGGATCTGAGTACAACGCTGAAACGGAGCGGCCGGACGACGCGGGGCATGTCGCGTTTGAGCAAAGGGCTGCTCGTGACGCAGGTCGCTATCTCGGGTTTGTTACTAGTCGCCGCGGGATTGTTCATTCGCACGCTCTACAACCTTCAACGCGTCGAGCTTGGCTTCAATCCGGAAAACCTGTTGGTCTTCAGACTACAACCCGGTCAAGCGGGCTACAAAGATGAACGGCTCGTGCGTTTCTATCAGCAACTATTCGATCGATTGGACCACCTGACGGGCGTACGTGCGGCGACCTGCGCGCGCGTCGAACTCATCGCCGACTACAATTGGTTTGACGACGTCCTCCTACCGGGCGAAACCGCAGCCACCGCCGCTCCGCACGAGACCATGTTGCAGATGGTGCGCGAGAATTATTTTGCGACGATGGAAATTCCTGTGTTGCGCGGCCGTGTGTTCACAGTGCAGGATGACGTTAAGGCGCCAACGGTAGCCATCGTAAACCAAACCTTCGCCAGCCAGTTCTTTCCCGGTAATGACGTCCTGGGGAAACGTGTGAGGTTCACTGACAACCGCGAACTCGAAATCGTCGGCGTAGTTGCCGACACAAAATACGGAACCCAGCGCGAGGAACTACAACCGCTACTCTACACGTCCTGGCAGCAGGACCCATCCCAGCTTGGGGAGATGCATTTTGCTTTGCGCACAACGGGCGACCCCTCGAGTGTTGCTGCCGAGGTACGTGAAGTCGTACGCGTCATAGACGACGATTTACCCGTCACCCAACTCAGCACGCAGTTGGCGCGCGCGCAAGTTACACTGGGCCGCGAACGACTCTA
>JAICGQ010000403.1 GCA_025923035.1 Pyrinomonadaceae bacterium
GCCGTTCTCTCTCACCGTCCGGCCAAACTCCGACATTGTCAGGATCACGACGTCGTCCATGCGTTGGCCCAGGTCCTGGTAGAAGGCCGCGATTGCGTTACTGAACTGCTGCAACAGGTTTGCAAGCTGGCCACGATAGTCGCCCTGGTTCGCGTGCGTGTCCCAATTAGGCATGTCGGTAAAAGCGATCTCCAACCCGACATCTGATTTGATCAACTGCGCGATCTGCCGCATCGAGTTGCCGAACGCGTTCGTTGGATAAACGGCGCCGTTCTCGGGTTTGTACTGCGCGGGATTCACCTTCTTCAAAGAATTCACGGCTTCAAACGTTTCGCGACCGGTTGACCCGAGGACGTCTTTGTTGTGTTGCGAGTACAGCGCTTCGAAACCGCTCTGCATATTTGCAGATGCCTTACCCGCGCGAATGGAAAAGTCCGACAGGTTCGCCATCGCCACTGACGGAGCGCGTCCCATCAACGCGCGCGGCATCTCGCGTGTGATCGCGACGGCGCGGAACGACGACTCTTGCGCATCCTTCTTCGTTTGCAAGTAACGATTGAGCCAGCCATCGGCGGTCGACTTCACGCCCGGCGTCGCCGACTCCATGTAATCCTGTGCGTCGAAGTGCGAGCGCGAATTATCGGGAGAACCCGACGCGTGAACGATCGCGAGCTGCTTCGAATCCCACAGCGGCTTGAACGACTTCATCGACGGGTGGAGTCCGAAGAAACCGTCGAGATTGATCGCCGTCTCGTCTCCGCCATCGGGTTTGCGGATGGCAATCGACGGGCGCACGTTGTAGTAGTTCGACTCGCCGAACGGCACCACCATGTTCAGTCCGTCAACCGCGCCGCGCTGGAAGATCGCGACGAGAATCTTGCGGCGTCCGCCGATGGCTTCGCGGCCCATCACAACGCGTTCGAGAAACGATGGCGCCGCGAGCGACATTCCGACACTCGCCAAGGCAACGCTTCCTGACTTCAGAAAAAACCTGCGATTCATCACTTCACCTCTACTGCCTCTGAAACTCGGGCGTGCCCAGGATCAAACCGACGACCTTCGTGACCGGATCTGCCTGATCTACCTGTTTGAGCAACGTCTCTTTCGTTGTCGCGGAAACTTCTCCCGCGAGGATCGTCTTGAGAGACTGATCGATGAGCTTGCGTTTGTCGGACTTCTCGCCCGCGAGTTTCGTCAGATCGACTTTCGTTCCGGGAATACGATTTCCGGCCAGAGCGACGCCGAAGTTCATTCGTTCGAGCAAGCCGCCCGTGTTGACCCAACTCTCGGCGGTATCGGAATAACCGTTCGGAGTTTGATAACCGTAAAGCGGTTCGCCCATGCGCGCGATCCATTGATGCGTGCCTGGTCCACCATTGGTGTCGGCGCCAAGGACACGAATCGCGCTGATCGCCACTTCAAACGGACGCTTCACTTTCGCGCGATAGGCATCGGCAGAGTAAAACTCGTTTGAGAAGAAAATGGCCTTCAGCGTTTCGCGAATGTCGCCGCCGCTCTTCGTGAACGCGGCAGCGACGCGATTCACGAGTGCAGGCGGTGGAACGTCGGCCACAAAGTGCCGCACCAATTTAGTCGCGATGAACTTCGCCGTCGACGGATGGCGCGCGAGGATGTCGAGCACCATCAGGCCGTCGTTGAAACCGCCACCGGCGGGAATCTTGTTACCGAGCACGGTTTTTTCGCCGTCGTCGTGCGCGCGGACGTTGAAAAAGAAGCTGCCTGCTGGACCACGCATCGGTTCACGCCCGCCTCGAAGCGCGTTGACAGCAACAGCACCGCCACGCGGTTGGAAAATGGTCCAACCGGTGAAGCAACGCGCGACTTCCTGCACGTCTTTCTGCGTGTAACCGCCGTCGACCCCGAGCGTGTGCAACTCCATCAACTCGCGCGCGTAGTTTTCGTTGATGCCCCGACGTGTTTGCGACGGCGCCTGGACCATCACCTGCGCGCGGCCACGACTGGCGTTCGGACTCACACTCTGAAAGTTGTCGAGATAAAACAGCATCGCCGGACTCTGCGCAGTCGCTTGTAGCAGAGCGGAAAACTTGCCCATCGCATGGGGTCGAATCGTGTCGCGATCGTACGACGGCAGCAGCCAGCGATCGGCGCCTTTGCCGGCGAAGATGTTGAAGTGGTTGGTCCAGAAATCAACCATCACTTCGTTCAACTGTCGCTCGCTGTAGACCGCGCGCAGGATTCGTGACGCCTGCAGTTCCGCCATGATGCGTTGCGGCCGTTGCAGTCCGTTTTCCCGGTAATACTCCTCAATCGCCTTGCGGTATTCCGGGTTGTCCATCGGGTTCGCCGGCGTCGCGTTCTTCTGCTTGTCGCGCGCTTCTTCGAGATCCTTGGGCAACAAACCGCGCGCTTGAAGCTGGCGCAGAAGCTGGTTGGGTTGGGGATATTTTTCGTACAGCTCGGCCACCGACATGTTCAGGACAGCCAGGTCTTTCACTTTGTTTTCAGCGACTGTGTCGGTGATTTTCTCGGGGTTGAGCTGCTGGTTGATGTAGTTCTCAAGCCCGATCGACTTCACGCGCTCGATATCGCCCGGACGCGCGCCGAAACCGAGTCGATTCAGCACGTGAACAATCCGCTGCTCCTCCGTAAGCCGCGGAGTTTTGGCGGTGGATGGTATCGCCAACATCGAGGCGAGCAATGAAAGAACTGTGATCTGTTTTAGAAATCGCTTCATAACAGTAAGTTGGACGGCCTACGGGCGCCATTGGTCGAAAAAAAAGCGCATCTAGGGTGCGCCAGTCGATGTTGTAGACGTGGTGCGGTCAGCGGGTTGGTTCCGACCCATCGGCCGCGGATACGTGACGGGGCTGCGGTTCCCGTCCTGGTCGATTGCCCGCACGCCGAAAAAGTAGTTGTCCTTCGACATACCTTTCATCGTAAACGTCGTGACCTTCCCGACCGGCCGCGAGTTGGTCCAAACTGCCGCCGTCGTGTCGCGCCAGACGATCTCGTATCCGGCGAGATCCGGCTCCTTGTTCGCTTCCCAACGCAAGTCGGTATCGTGTGACAAACGCTGCGACAGGATCGTCACGCCTTTCGGTCTCGACGGCGCCAGCGCCAGCATGGCCAGTGACGCTGCATTCACGCGCGCGACATTCGCGACGTAAGCAAAATCGACAAACTCCGGCAGGTCACCAAACTGTACGCCATTCTCGATGCGAACGTTCTGATGTTGATGCCGGAAGTCTTCATGGATCTCCGTAAACCGCACCGCGGGATAGCCGCGTTCGAGAAACGGAATGTGATCGCCTCCGCGTCCATAACGATCGCGCCGGTAGACCATCATCACTTTCAACTGCGGCACGTATCGCTCGCCGGTCTCCTTGATGAACCGCGCCAACTGCCGCGACGCGGAATCATTCTCGCCACCGACGCTGCGTCGCGTGTTCGCTTCCGCCGGCGTTTCGTTCGACGGCACGCCTTCGGAAAATACGCGTACGGCGCCGCGATCGCGCACACCGTTGCCGCCAAGTGTGTTGCCGATGATGTCGTTGGTGAACATCGCATCGACGTTCCAGTTCTTCTGCTTTGCTTGTTCCGCGAAGTACGTCGAACCGAGCAGGCTTTGCTCTTCACCAGCGACCGCCATAAACACGATCGTCGCCTCAAACTGATACTTCGCCATCACACGGGCCATTTCGAGGACTGCCGCTGTTCCGGAAGCGTCGTCGTTGGCGCCGGGCGCATCACATTTAGCGTCGGTCGTGCTGTTGCACATCGAATCGTAATGGCCACTCACGACGTAGATCCGCTCCACCGATTCGGGCTGCGTGCCCTTCAATGTCGCGACGACGTTGGTGACAATCGTCGGTTGCGGCACACGCGCCGCTTTCGCCTGTTCGTACGATTGCTTCTCGACAGTCATGCGACCGCCGGACGCTTCGGCTGCTTTCAAAAACTCCGCGTACAACCAGTCACGCGCAGCACCAATCCCGCGTTTCGGATCGTTCTGTTCCGACAGCGTGTTGCGAGTGCCAAACGAGACGAGCTTGCGGATCGATTGCTCGATGTTACGCGCGTCGATCTCGCGCACGATCGCCGCGATGGTGCGACTGCGGGGAGCAGCCGACCGTCTTTGTTGAGCGGGAATTGAGTTTGTAATTACAGCGACAACGAACGCACACAACAAGGAGCGAGCAAGCAGTTTTGTGGGCTTCATGGCCGACTAATTTACCACTGAATGGACCGGGAACTTTAGCGGATGCGGTAGGTGCGGCCCTTCCAGACGACGACGATCTGGCCGTCGAGTTCATCGGCGATCGTTTTGAGCGATGGCTCGTCGCCAACGAGGGCACGATACTGCTCCGAGCCTCGC
>JAICGQ010000404.1 GCA_025923035.1 Pyrinomonadaceae bacterium
GGCGATCGCCAGCGTCGCATTCGGATCCTTTATCGGCAGCGTGACTTCTCTAAACTCGATCGGGATTTGATCCGAAGAATTCAGAATCATGTCGTACGCCGCGACCGGATGGTTCTCGCGAACATCCGGGTCATCGATGCGGTGCATACCAATGTCGTGCAGACACGATCCAGCTAACAGCACAAATATTTCTTCGTCACTGAGCCGCTTCTTCTCTGACTCCTGGAGTGGACGCGTTAACTTGTCGAGATTTTCTTCAACCTGCTCGATATGCGCGCGTCCATGGGTGGTGAATTTCGGAAGCGGTTCGTGGTCCCAAATCTCGAGAGCTTCGGCGTAGATACGATCGAACCTGGCGGCTAAATGAGGGTCCTTTAATTCTGCGCGGAGGAGACGGCCCATGGTTGGTCATGAGGAGCGGCAATCGCGCCATGCGTGGGTTATGAGATCGGTCGCAGCATATGTAGCAACGGAAAAAATGTCAATTAAAACAGTCTTCCGCCGGGGCCGAAAATTTTTTGAGGCAATCTTCGGGGGAATCTCGCGTTAACAGACACAAGAACAAGGGGTCTACTTCTGAGGGGAAATTCGGCGGGGTTCATGACCGACAAGCTGACGGGTTGTTCATGAACAAAACTTGGCAAGACTTCTCACCCCCGCCCGCTAAAAAACAAAGCGGCAAATACGATCCTCCGCTCTTGCCGCTTTGTTTTTATTTTTCTGACCGTGCGTTATGGCACGATGCGCCAGTTGTTGTTGGGTTTGGTCGGTATCGTCTTGTGACGTTCAAGCCAGTCGACCATTAGCTCACGTATCTCCTCGCTCGATCGATACACAACTGGGGCATTTTTGTACATAGAGTACCCGCCGCCACCGTTCACTCGATAGTTATTAGTCGCCAGACGAAGCTTGCGCGTCATCGACAACGGCTGACCTTTTAAACGAAGGTTCTGGATCCGGCTGCCGAGCGGCTTCGAAATGTCCAGGTCGTAAGTAACCCCTTCGGCGATGTCGAAGTTGTAAGCGGGGATTTTGTCGTTGATTAGATCGCGGGGCGTCTTGCCCGGTTGGTATTCCGTGTAGTACTTCGCGGAATGTTCGAGCGCGTCTTTGAGCTGCTGGCCGGTGACCTCCAGAACCACAAGCGTGTTTTCGTAGACATATAATTCGGCAATGTCGCGTACCGTCACCGGACCTTTATCGATGCGCGCATTCTGGTTGAAACTCGCCACCATCGATACGTCCGCTTTACCTGCCTCGAGTTGGACCTTCTGAACCAGGTCGAGAATCGCCGTGTCGCGAAACCGCGCGTCTTCGGCCGTCAGATCTTCAGGCGACTCCGCGACCACTCGCGCGAGCCACTCCTGCGTCTGTCGATCGTAAGGCTCAGCAAGTTTCACCACTTCGGGATCGGGCTCGACGCGATCGTCGGACGGAAACGTTCGCGCCGACTTCGCGTACACACGCCAACCCGACGGCTCTTTCTGCAGATACAGATCGGCGCGTGCGAGATGTCGTCCCCAGTGGTTTGCTTGCGTCAACAGAACTCCGTTGATGTACAGCGAAGGGACCTCGCGATGCGTGTGGCCCATGAAGATGACGTCAACGCCGGGAACTTCCTTCGCGATCGCGATCGCTTCGTTCTCATGCGGAATCTGACCCGGACTCGCTTCGCCGGTGCGCAGGTCTTCGCCGAGGCCCATGTGCATCGCGATAACAACGACGTCGGCTTTCTCCTGCGTGCGCAACATCGTCACCCACTTGCGCGCCTCAGCAACCGGTTCGCGAAACTCAAGGCCTTCATAGTTCGGCGGATTGTCCCAGTACGGAACTCCCGGCGTCGTCAGGCCAACAATCCCAATCCTCACGCCCGCAACTTCCTTCACGATGTACGGTTTGTAGTGCGTGCGTTGCGTGCCTTTCTCGTAAGTGTTTCCCGAAAGCCACGGAAACTTCGCTTCGCCACGCGCTTTCTCCAATACTTTAAGTCCGAAGTTGTACTCGTGATTTCCGACGGCCATTGCGTCGTAATTGAGCGAGTTCATTACAAGCATCATCGGATCGGTGCGCACGTTGTTCTTGCGACTGTGGAACGACTCGAGCGGCGAGCCCTGGATCGTGTCGCCTGAATCGATGAGCAGAGTGTTTGGCTGCTCTTTACGTATGCGCTTGATGAGCGTCGCGACCTTGGCGAGTCCGCGGTTGTCCGCCTTGTCCGTGTAATAGTCGATCGGGATGATGTTGCCGTGCAAATCGGTCGTGCCGAGTATCGTGATCTGCACGCGCTCGGGGACGAAGCTGCGCGCGACAAGAACGATTGCCAGGAGAAAAACGAGAATACTGACCGATTGAAACAGCGGAGAGATTTTTCGAATCTTCATGTGGTTAATGGTTTGCAAACGAACTCCCTTAAACAACAAGCGTGCCGACTGTTTGTTAGCTTAGACCAAAATCGCTTAAGGTAGTAGCACCACGGACACTGCCGGAACTTGATTGCAAATGGATAACTTAGTTACCTCGAATATTCGTCAACGACCGATCCGAACGCTCGTCAGCGTCGCTGGAATTGCGCTCGGTGTCAGCCTGGTAATGCTGTTCACCGGGCTTGCTCGCGGCATGTCAAACGATCTCCAGCGCCGGGCCAGCAACGTGCGCTACGAACTCATCTTCATGCGGCCCGGATCCGTCAACATAACCTCGATGACGGCGAACCTCGACACTCGCTACGTCGAGCGACTGAAAGCGATCGACGGCGTCGAAGAGGCACTCCCCGTTTACCGCCACATCTATCAGGGATCCCGAGGCTTCGGTTTCGAACAGATCGACGGCCTCGATTGGCAGGCGTACTCACGGATGAACGGTCTCAGCATCGTTGAAGGTCGTGGTCCGCAAGACGCTAAAGAAGTGGTGATAGACGAAACAAAGGCACGCAACAACAACCTGCGCGTCGGTGATTTGATCAAGCCGATCGGAACTGACGATTACCGCGTCGTCGGAATTTACTCACCGGAGTCGGGCGCGCGTGTGAAGATGACGCTTTCGGTCCTGCAAAAGGCAAATGAAGTGGAAGGAAAGTGCACGTTCATTTTTCTGAAACTGCGCAATCCGGATCAGGTCGAAGAAATAGCCGCGCGCATCAATCAGGAGTTACCGGGAAACACGATTCAGCCGACACGCGACGTCTTTACGAGTTTCGAGAAGAGCATTCCATATCTGGGCGTGTTTTTGCGCGTGCTGGTCGGACTGGCGGCGGTGGTGAGCGCGCTGGTCGTGATGCTCGCGATGTACACGACGATCACGGAACGCACGCGCGAGATTGGGATTCTGAAAGCGATGGGCGCGTCGCGTGCTTACATCGTTGGCGTGATCGAGAAGGAAGCGATCCTGATCAGTTTCATCGGACTGATCGCCGGATTCATCGTCTCGCTAATCGCGGGTTATCTCATCCAAAAAGCTTACGGATTGATCTTCGAATACAGTTGGCAGTGGGCGCTCGTAGCAGCAGCGATCGGACTCGTCGGCGGTATTCTCGGCGCTCTGTATCCTGCCTGGCGAGCTTCAAATCTCGACGCCGTGAATGCGCTCGCCTATGAGTAGCATTGGGCAGCATTTCATTCACTCGCGGGCAGTGGCTGCGAAAGGTCAGCCGCGGCTTCGTTCGAGAGGGTGCTTAACGAAAGACCTCGTTTCCAAATCAGGAGCAGGCCGATAGTGCTCCAGAAGATGTCGCGACCTTTGCGGACGATCGCGAGCGTTTCGCCAATGCCGCGCGCGAATCCCAGCACTTTCGAAACCTGACCAGTCCCACCTTCATCAACACCCACGCGCAACGGCACAAACTTGAACGCCACATTGATGATCCGGTTGACTGATTCGAGAATGAAAGCCTGCGTGAGCGTCGGCGCAACGGGACTGATGAACGACAGCGTCGTGTAAACCTCGAGCACACCCGCTACATGGAAACAGCAATCGAGCAGAAAGATTGAAAGAAACCGCTGCTTGTTTCTGCCATAGAAACCGTAAACACGTTCTTCTAGCACCTCGGCGCGCGGTGTGATCTTAGTCAACAACTTCGGCGCCAGGCGTCGCCGGCTGAGAAGCCGCAGCGTCCCGCTAATGAAACGCGCCTGCGTGCGAATCAACAAGTAGATCAGCGGCACCACCACCAGCGTCGCGCAAAGCGCGCCAATGCTCGCGTATCGCAACCCGTTCGGCAACGTGAACGTCAACAGCAGCGTCGCGGTGCCGCAGAAAATAAAGAGCGCCACGGAAAGCGAGTAAAAAATGTTTTCGATCGCGAGGGCCGGGAGTCCCACGAGCAACGGCAC
>JAICGQ010000405.1 GCA_025923035.1 Pyrinomonadaceae bacterium
TCGCGATCTGTGCAAGCTCAACGCCGAGATTGAATGACAAAAGCGGCACGGCAGCTCGCAGGCCTAACCCACCAATGCCCAACTCTCGCAACGCCGACGCAAACCCCAGGCCATGGACCAGCCCAAACACAAACGTCACCAGCCAGCGATCTGCGACGCGTCGACGAAACAGGTTCTCCAGACCAACGAACACGATCGACGCCGCAATCACCGGCTCGACGAGCGCCGGCGAGATGTTAATGAGGCTAAACGTTGCGAGCGCTAACGTCAGCGAGTGGGCCACCGTAAACGAGGTGATGATTTTTACGTTACGTCGTAACGAGCCTCCGCCGAGCAACAGCGCAAGCAGGAACGCCAGATGATCGTAGCCTGTCAGGATGTGCTCCACGCCAAGAACCAGAAATCGAAACAGCGATCCCACGCCCGCAGACGTGGTTCGCACATCGATCGTGAGACCGTTTGCTTCCGCGCTCAGCATCCGCTCGCCCAGCACTTTGCTTTCGGAGTCGTAAACCGTGCAAAACTGCTTGTGTCCGCGCGGCAGCCTCGACAGCACAGGCGCGCTGATTCGTAATTCGCCGGAAGTCGAGCTTGAAAACTCGAGCACGAAGTGGACGCTGTTCGAATCAGCTTGTTTCCGCGTGACGGATCGCCGCTCCAGCTCGCGTCGATCGTCAGCAATAGTGAGAAGGTCAACGGGTTGAATCCCCGCTAGATCCTGCGGCGCGAAACTGACCTCCGCGACGATTCGATCGCCAGCCACACGCACCTCCGCCGCACTCAATCCCGGATCGTGGGCCAGCGCAGTGCCGCTTAGAACAGTGAGGATGCCCGCAAGCATCCCCACTCTCCACCATGTTAGTAAGCGCTTGGTCATGTCGGATTACCTATGGATGACGATGGTTGCGGCCGTTCTGCGGCGTCGATTCATACGGAAACACCTTGTTGAAGGCCATGTCGTTGCGGTCGACTCCATCGCCCGCGGGTCCGCGAATGATCAGGTTGTTCGGATCGCGCAGATCGCTGATCAAAGCCGTGACCGCGATATCGACGACGTCATCTCCGAAGCGCCGGCCGTTGGGCCAACCACCGGGAATGAAACCACCGTTCTTGAACGGATCCTGAATGTTGCTCTTCAGCACGTCGCCGCCGAAGATGCTCAGACGCGAGAACAAGGCGTCGTCAGGATTGGTTGGATGATCTGATCCACCGCCTGCAAGACGAGCGGCGTTGGTAGATAAGTCGACTTTGATCAGATCCGGAATGTAGATCCCGGCGATGTCCGTACGATTGGTCTCCGGCGCAACCGGCGCATTGAAGACGAGCAAATTAATCAAGCGAGCCAGCTCCGGCGTTTCGGCGTATTTCCTGAACAACTGGCTATCGTTCGTGGGACTCGTGCGACTGTATAGATCCTTGTCGGCGATCGCCACGAGGCCTTCGTTGAAAAGCGGATTGCCCTGGCGCGCCACCTGGACGAATGGACCATTGTTCTTGGGTGATTGTTTGTCATTGAGCACGCGTACCGTTTGCCTGCTGGTAGTGGCGTAAACACCTGCTGTCTGCTGGTCGCCGCCGAGCTCCGCGATTGGGACTTCGAGCGCCATCAGATGCAGGTTAAAACCGCCCTGCGAGTCCTTGCCTGGATTACGCAGCTTCAGTAGATCGAAAATCGACTGAATGTCAGCGTAGAAGCCGTCGTCGCGCTGACCGGCAAACGCAACATAACCGTTCGCCAGGTTAGCGATGGCCTCGCGCGTGTAACGATCGAGTGCAGCTTCGGTCGCGACGCCATCTCGCGCCGGGTTCTCGCCGTTGTCTGCCTGGTTGTAGAAAGGCGTCGCGTTTCCCTGGTTGTTCGGTGGGACCACACCGGTGCCGAGCAGTGTTTCACGATTTGAACGATGGTCCACTTTCGTGACCGTGTACGTTTGCGTCAGGTTCTGGTTCGCGTCGCCGACGTGTTGGACCACGCCCAGGTACGACTGAAGAATCGTGTTCTGGTTCTTGAAGTTAGTGGCAAAGCGAAATTGGTAAGTCAGGCTCGCGCGTCCGGCCGCGACGTCGGGACCGAGTGCGACGTGGATCTCGTAAAGAACATTGTCGTCGAAGTTGTACTTGTTTGGTCCAATCCCCGGTTCCTGATGCGGGTAGACTCCGAGCGCAAGGACCAGAGACTTCCGGTCGCCGTCCTGGTCCACGAACGCATAAACGTCGGTTGTGTTGGCGGCCGGATCGAGCGTGATCAGCGGCGCGTCCATGTGACTTGAAGCGAACACGCGTGCCGGCAACAACGCTGCACCCAAGGTTGCGAGCAGCAGAGTTGCGACCACGCGGTTCAGTGTCTTAAGCAATGTAGGCATATTGGTTTTACTCCTTGATACTTGTTCGTTGGTTATTAGTTTTGCGGCCGATGTTCCGTCGCCAGTCGTCAAGCTGAACACGCTCGCTGGGCAACAGCGTTTGCGGTGTTGCCGCGGCCTGGTCCAGCAATCGTCTTGACTGACTGCGATCGTTGTTGAGTGCCGCGATGATTCCGGCGTGAAGATAAACGCGTGAATCAGCCGTACCTTCCAACAGCGACCGATTGCTGTAACGTTGCGCTTCCGTGGTACGTCCGGCGGCGGCGAGGGCCCACGCCAGTGCGTCGAGCGTGAAGACGTCTTCCCGGTCGGTTAATTCCTGCTGCGCGAGCGCGACCGCACGTTCGACGTCGCGACGACGCGTCGCGAGATAGAGTGAAAGCGTTCTGGGATCTTCTGTTGAGCCATCGGCAAGTTGTGATTCGATCTTCGCAGCTTGATCGCGATCGCCGGTGAGGTTGAATGCCTCTGCGAGTGTCCATTGATACTCAGGCAGCGGATTCAGCTTTGCGGCCCGCTGTAATTCCACCACTGCGTCGGCCGCGCGATTCATCGCCAACAAAGTACGGCCACGTGCGAGCATTGCGGGTGCATATTCGTTTTGCAGGGACAATGCGGTGTCACACGATTGAAGGGCCGCATTTGTGGCGCCGCGTTGAAGTTGGTAAAGCGCGAGCCGTGTAAACGCCCACGCGCCGGCTTCAGGATCTCCAGGGCTGGCGGCGCTCGTCGCGAGTTGCATCAACTCGATCGCGCCGTTGAGGTCGCCAGTCAACCAGCGCACGTGCGCCGCCCGCGCGTACGACTGCAAGTCAGGTCGCAAGTCGACCATCTTCTGATACGCCGCCGCGCCGTCGCGGATCTTGCCTTGATCGATGAGGATGTCGCCGAGAACGCCGAAATCAAACGGCCGTTGACGCAGGTTCACTAATTCACGCGCCGCCGTCTCAGCCTCTCGAAACTGATGAAGACTCTGTAACGCATGCGCCCGCAGCAATAGCGTCTCAGCGCCTTTTGCGTCACGCGCTTCGAGGCAAGCGGCGCACTGTTCGGCGAGCTTGTAGAAACCGGCATCAAAGGACAGTCGAGCTTTTTTGACGTAGAGCCATCCGAGTTTTTCCAGTGCTACCGGCGAGAATTTTCCGCGAAGGATCAGCGATTGTTGTTGCGCGATGTCGCGATCGATCGGTTTGTCTCCACTCAGCGGCGCAAGCACGAGGCGACACGATGCTGGTTGATCCGGTGAATTTGTCGCCCGCAAGTTCTCGCTGTCGGATGAAAACATCCCGCGTCCGGCAACAACACCGGCGACGATTAACACACTTATGACTATGGGAAACGCTAAGCTTCTCACCTTGAATCCTCTTCGACTGTGTCTGGAGTGATTTACGAGTGACGACGGCTTCGCGGATTTAGACGAGGATATTGGCCGGTATTAAGCGCGTCGCACGGTGCAATTGAAACAGCCGGGTGCGGCGTTGTGGATTTGTAAGTAGGAAATGGATTCGGCTGCGAAGAAATCTCGAATGGTGTCTTCCAGCGTTTTCCCTTCGACGACGCGAGCGGCTTTCATCATTGCGCTTGCGTCGTACGCTCGGACCGATAGCAGGCGGTGATTGAACATGATTGGAATCTCGTTTACGGCTGGCGTGGCGGTTTGGGCTGTCGCACGAACGAAGATCGGTCCGGTTGATTGATACGGCGAGTTTGCGGCGTGATGTTGGAAGTGGGTGAGGATCACGCGTTCATCGACAGCCGCGTCCATCAGACTGACGCGGCACGGGAATCCCGGCTGCGAATCGACGGTCATTTGCTTCGCACCAAGGGACGCTAGTTCGGCGTCGCTCATCGAGAAGAGATGAGCGAACTGTTCGACAGGCAGAGCCACAAATTGAAAATCGGTCGGCATACATCAACCTCACTTTCGTTCGACTGCACGAGCGGAA
>JAICGQ010000406.1 GCA_025923035.1 Pyrinomonadaceae bacterium
ATAGATCAAGGGACGGAACGTTGTTCCCAGGATCTTGATGGAGACGGCGGCGTTCGGGAGCGGAATCTCGTCGCCTTTAGAACGATTACTAATAAGGACGCGCAAGGTGTATGCCTGTGCCGAATAGAACTCTTCGTCGTCGAGCAAAGTGATGACGAGACCGTCCGGCAGGATTTCTTCCGATAACTCTTCGATTTGCTCGTCTTCACTAACAGGGGCCCACGAGGTTTCTTCGTTCGCGGACGCCTCATACGGCGTTTCTTCTTCAAGCGTCTCGTCTCTCGGCGGTGGCGGTGTCCACTGCTGAGTCATCTCATAGTCGAACTCAAACTCTTCGATAACCGGCGGAGGGCTGGGAGCTTCGACCTCTTCGACGACATCCACACTCTCCGAAGCGGGTTCTTCGACGACCTTCTCTGCAGCTTCTTTCGGGCGGCCGCCCATCTTCTTGAGGTCGTTGATGCGACCAGAGTTGATCGCGGCGCAGATCAGCTTGTGCTGCCGTTTGAGTCGCTCCGCGAGCACTTCATCGCTGAAGCCCTGCTCGATCAGATCTGAATAAGGAGACCGCTTGCTGGCGAGGATCGTACCGCCGACGTAGACGAGTGAAAGGATGATAGGTGAGTCGAGCCCTTTGTCTTCGGTCTGCACATGATAGACGACGCCATCATGTTCGATGTCTGTGTTGAATCCGGTAATCACAGGCTCAAGGAAAGTCCCTCAACGAAAGGCCGCTCTGGGGCGGCTTTCCTGAACGGTAACACAAGCATTTTTTCACGGTCAATCAGCATTTTTATTGCCGAATTTCGGGGCAGAAAGCTTGCTTGACACCCTTGATCACTTCGCCTACCATCACGCTTGTACAATGATTCTCAATCTCGTGACCGAGTGCCACTGGCCGTGCAAGACTGGTTTTCAGACGGAACCAATCTCCGGCAGGTGGATGTGTGCGCTTTGAGATGACGTTTCAGCTTTACGATTATCTGCCGATTCTTCTGATGTTCGTCGTCGCCGCGGGCTTTGCCGTCGGCAATGTTCTGCTGTCGCAGTTCGTCGGACAACGTAAGCGCACGAGAACGAAGTTGATGCCGTACGAGTGCGGCAAGGACCCGGTGGGATCTGCTCGCGAGCGCTTCTCGGTGAAGTTCTACCTGATCGCGATGCTGTTCATCCTTTTCGACATTGAAGTGATCTTTCTGGTGCCGTGGGCCGCAGTCTTTAAGACGCTCGCCGCACAAAGCGACGCGATGCGCTGGTTTGTGTATCTGGAAATGATGGTTTTTGTTGGGCTGTTGCTGGCCGGTTATATTTACGTCGTGAAGAAGGGCGCGTTTGATTGGGGTGAGAAAGCGCGCCGCGAAGCTGAAGCCGAGGCGCGTGCACTGCACGATCTCGAAGACCGTCGACGGCTTCACGAACAACGGCCCGCAGCCTGAGCGCGCACGGGCGCGAGGTAGTTTTACAATGGGACTGGAAAACGTAATTGCTGAAGCGCTGCCGGAAGTGCTGACCACGCGACTCGATTCGCTGATCAACTGGGCACGCAAATCGTCACTCTGGCCGGCGACATTCGGACTCGCTTGCTGCGCGATCGAGATGATGAACGCGACGTCATCGCGAAACGATCTCGCGCGCTTCGGTTCCGAAGTGTTTCGCGCCAGCCCGCGCCAGGCAGACGTGATGATCGTCTCCGGACGCGTGTCGCGCAAGATGGCGCCGGTGTTGCGACGAATTTACGATCAAATGCCCGAACCGAAGTGGGTGATCTCGATGGGCGCGTGCGCGACGTCGGGCGGCGTGTTTGATAACTACGCGATCGTTCAGGGCGTCGACAAGATTGTTCCCGTCGACGTGTACATTCCGGGTTGTCCGCCGCGGCCGGAGATGTTGATTCACGCCGTGATGATGCTGCAGGAGAAGGTGATGAAGGAGAGCGTTCGCGATCGACGCGACGTTCCCGAAGCCGAAGCACGCGAAGCTGTCGTGCCCGGCACGTTGCCGATCACCGATGGATCGACTGCGCGTCAGAACACGTTGCCGGAATCACGACCGTACACGATCGCATCGAGACACGAGCGGCGCCGGTCTTCGTAAACAGGTTAATGATGGAAAACAACGAGCAGGCGACTGAAACAAGCGAAAGCTTGGCAGCGACAGCGCCGCCTTTTGTGGCGGCGTTACAGCGTGAACATCCGGAGTGCGTCTCCGAGGTGATCTCTGCTTTCGGGGAGTTCACCGTCGTCGTCCCGCGCGATCATATCGTCGCCGCCTGTTCGTTTATGAAGACGTCGCCAGACACGCAGTTTAATTTCCTGGCAGACATCTGTGGCGCGGATCGTGGTCCTGAAGAAGAGCCGCGGTTCGAAGTCAACTATCACCTCTTCTCCACCACGAAGCATCATCGCGTCCGGCTGAAAGTCTTACTCAACGAAGAAGACGCTCACGTCCAAACGGTGACGACTGTGTGGAAGACGGCAAACTGGCACGAGCGCGAGACGTTCGATCTGTTTGGCGTGATATTCGACGGCCATCCCGATCTGCGTCGCATTCTGTTGCCTGACGACTGGCAGGGCCACGCGTTGCGCAAAGACTTTCCTTTGCGCGGTTACGAACCGTACAGCTTGAAGTAAACGTTTATGAGTTCCGCACCGACAATTCCGCCGCAATTCGAGATCGTCGACCAGCCGCTCGACACGCAGATGACGATCTCGATGGGCCCGCAACACCCGTCCACACACGGCGTGCTGCGTTTGGAACTCGTGCTCGACGGCGAAATGGTCGTCAAAGCGACACCGGACATCGGCTATCTCCACACGGGCATGGAGAAGCTGTTCGAGTACAAGAAATACCAGCAGGGGATCGTCATCACCGATCGGATGGATTACCTCAATCCGCTCGGCAACAACCTCGCCTACGTCATGGCCGGCGAGAAGCTGCTCGGTCTCGAGATTCCGGAGCGCGCGCAAACGATTCGCGTCCTGATGTGCGAACTGCAGCGCATCGCCTCGCATCTCGTGTGGCTCGGCACGCACGCGCTCGACATCGGCGCGATGACCGTCTTCTTCTACTGCTTCCGCGAACGCGAAAAGATCCTGAACATGATCGAAGCGGCTTCCGGTGGCCGGCTGACGCCGTCGTACTTTCGCATCGGCGGTTTGATGATGGACCTCCCTGCCGGATTCGAGAATCGCTGCAAACAATTTCTCGACGGCTTTCTGCCATCGCTCCAGGAGTTTCACACGCTGCTGAGCGGGAACAAGATCTTCCAGCGGCGAACCCAGGGCATCGGCCGCATCTCGGCTGAAGACGCGATTGACTGGGGACTTTCTGGTCCCTGCTTGCGCGGCAGTGGCATCGATCTCGACCTCCGGCGCGCGAACCCGTACACGGGTTATGAAAAGTATGACTTCGAAGTGCCGACCGAACCCGACGGCGACGTGTGGTCGCGCTACATGGTGCGCATGCGTGAGATGAAGGAGTCGCACAAGATCGCCGTGCAGGCGCTGTCGCGTTTGCGGCCTGGTCCAGTGAAAGCCGACGCGCCGAAAGTCGTGTTGCCCGATCGCGAAGCGATGAAGAGCCACATGGACGCGTTGATCCATCACTTCCTGATTGTGGCCGAAGGATTCGATGTTCCGGCGGGCGAGGTTTATCACCCGATTGAAGCTTCGAAAGGCGAGTTGGGCGTGTACATGAAATCTGACGGTGGACCAAAACCGAGCCGCGTGCACTTCCGCGGGCCGAGTTTTGTAAATCTTTCGGCGCTGCCGGTGATGTCAGAGGGCGAGATGGTGGCGGACGTGGTCGCGATTATCGGATCGCTCGATATCGTCCTTGGAGAGATCGATCGGTGAGCACGCAACTGACACAGATCCAACCGCTGTCCCAACCGGTCGAGCTCGGGGTGGAACCGGCAACGTTCTCGCCGGAAGTCGAGGCGGAGATCGACTGGCATCTGTCGAAGTATCCGGTTCCCCGTTCTGCAATCCTGCCGCTGATGTTCATCGTGCAACGTGAACGTGGATATCTCGATCCGCCGGGCGTGTTGTATCTAGCAAACCGGCTGGCTTTGCGTGTAACGGACATCTGGGAAGTCGCGACCTTCTACTCGATGATCCACACGACGGCGATCGGGAAGTATCACATCCAGGTTTGCCGGACGTTGTCATGCAAGATCATGGGCGCGGGAAAAGTCGTCGAACATTGCGTGAAGAAACTCGGAATCAACGTAAACGAGACGACGGCTGACGGACGCTTTACGCTGTCGGAGGTCGAATGTCTCGGATC
>JAICGQ010000407.1 GCA_025923035.1 Pyrinomonadaceae bacterium
GAATGTCGTTGAGATGCACCGCCTTGTCGAACTTCTTCGGATCGTCAGCGGCGACGATGTTGCCAGCCGCATCCAGCAAGTTACCCTTGCGATCGCGTTTGAAGACTTTGCGAAACAGCCACCCGTGCCCGTGCGCATCGCCAAACTGCGTGTTCCGCAACAGCGCATTAAAGTCTGGCGTCCCCGTCTTTTGCAGGAAATCGAAATCGGACCATAAGCCACGCAAACTCGAACCTTCCGGATTGCGATTCAGTTTCTCCTGCTCCTCGTCCTGGCTCGGATTTTGTTGCTTTGCGGGATACAGTCTCGTGCCGTCGCTCTCGTTGTCCCACCACGTCAGGCCCATGTAACTCGCGACCATGTTGGTGCCCGGGTGCATGTGGCAGACCATGCACTGCGAACTCGGAATCTGACTCGTGAACTGGTGCTTGATCGGATGGCCCGACTCGTTCTTCGGTATCGTCGTGTCGGCGGTTTGCGAGCGTCCGAGATTTCCAGCCTGCTGGTAGAACGCCGAATGCGCCGGATCGCGATCGTTTGCGTAGATCACGTGACACGCCGAACACCCGGACGAGCGATAGTCGCCGGGATGATCGTTCGTGCCGAGATGGTTTAACGTCGGATCGAGCAGCCGCGTCTTCTGCAAACCGAGAAACACGGGATCGGTGCGTTGCGCCGTGCCGAAACCGCGCGGGCTGAGACCTTTGTCGGGCTTTCCCGGTTCCTCTTCTTTGTCCGGCAGACCGACTTCCAACCGGCGTTTGCCACCGCGCTCAAACACGCGCAGCACGTTGCCCGGTTGTGAGATCTCCCAACGCGGAATCGGATCGATCAGAGCGAGAAAACCTTTCACACGTCGCTCTTCTTCCGTCGTCGTTTGCAGGAGCGTTTGCGGTTCGCCGTCTTCGCTGTAACTCTCACCGAAGCGGGGATCTTTCAGATGGAAACTGCCGTTGTTGTAAAGCGCGGCGCCCCAGAGCATCGCGCCGTGCGTCATCATGCTGCGCGGCACGTTTTTCGATTCGATCTCGTGACAAGTCGAACTGCCGCATGTCTTCGCCGCGACGCGCAGATCGCCGGGATTGATGAAACGCACAAACTCCCAGCTCTCGCGATTCAAAAGCGTGTTGGACCGTTCAGGGTTCGCGCCGCTGTACTTACCATCGCGCCACCACTCACGTGCAAACCGCGGCTGCACGTGCGCTTCCTCTTTTAACTTCGAAGCCGGATTGCCGCCGTGACATCCCGTGCAACTCAGACCGACCGCATCCTTGCCGTCTTTGAGTTTGTCGAGAGTCTCGGTCGTGCCGTACTTGTGCATCGGCTCGATCAAACCGTGACACGAAACACAGCCCTCGACTTTCGGCTGCAATAACAAAAATAGAAGTACGACTAATATCATCCGTGTTTAGAAAACGAACTTCACTTGCGCAAATAAGTTGTAGAGCGCTTTCTTCGGACTGATCACATCCGGCTGACAGAAATCTTCAACGCCCGGCGGGCAGTTGCGATTCGCGTCGGTAAAAATGTCGCGAAACCCGCGCCCGGTTTGCAGCGTTGCTGCACCGAACGTCAACGTGAAGTTATTGATCAGGAACGGCCGGTACGCCACGCCCAGACTGTAATCGAACCCGATGTCGTGCCGAATGCGGTTTTGAAACAACACCAACTCCAGCGGCTCAGTGCGGTGGAACCGCAAATAATTCGCATTGAAAACGGCCTTCAAACGTTGCGTGACCTCAACATCAACGCCCGCGTTGTAGATAAAGATCCCGGGATTGACGAAGTTTGCCTGTCCCTGAATCTTGCTGCTGCGCAAACTCGGCAACAGGCTGTTTGGTTGGACCAGGCCAACGCCAGTTTGCGTCAGCCGAATGCCGTTGCGCACCCAGAATGAAAACTGACCACCGGCAAAGTTCGGATCGTCGAAGATCGCATCGAAGCCTGTCGCGCGGTTGTCAGTGGCATTGCTGTCGCCCTGCGCGAAAAAGAACGAACCTTTGAAACGAAGGTAGTCGCGGTCCACCGAGAGTTCGGCTGCCGCCATGTGCGATCGCACGTCCACTCGTTGCCCGGCGATCGGATTGTGTTCGTCGTGTCCGAATGCGAAATAGTAAGCGTGCGAAAGGTTCAGCCGGCCCAGGTGTCCGTCGCCACTGAAACCAAGATAACCAACCTTCACCGCATGCGGCCGCGCGTCGCCGATCAATGCCGGACGCACCAGAAAGCCGTTGCGATCGAACTCCACCGTGCGCCGATCGTCGTTGTAATGAAAACTTCCCTGGATCGTGTAACCCTTGCGGATGAAATCCTGCCGGAAAACGTTCGCGACGTAAACGTTTTGATGTCGCGTGTCGAAGCGATTGAGGCCGCTGTTCGTGTCCTTCTCGAGCATCGAAAAGTACGCGCCATTGAACTGCACGCGGTTGTTGTCGAGCGCGCCGAACACGCGCGCGCCGAGGTTGTTGTCGGAAAAGATGAAGCCGCGAAAGTCGGATACGAACGGTTGAATACCGGCGCGAACGGAGACGAAATCGTAGTTGGCGTTGACGTCAGCGAGTTTCACTTCGCCAAACGCCTCTTCGAGTGACGCATGCCAGTCAGTTCGGTTCGTGCCGCGGCGGACGTCGATGTTCACGACGCCGTTTTCGCGCGCGTCGAGATAGTTTGGAACGCTGAACGTCGGCGAAAACTTGATGGCCCAATCGCGTGGCTTGAACGTGGTGTCGCCGTGAAATAACTCGAAACTGAACTGGAGCGTTTCAGTAGCGGCGAACTGTTCCGGGCGGCCGAAGAATTCACCGCTGACCGGATCGACACTGCTCACGTCGGAAGGCGTCGGCGCGCGCCGTTGTTCGACGTTCGTCGAGCTGACGGCGGTCAGAATCATGAACAGCTTGTCGCCTTTTATCGGGTAGTCGCCTTTGAGGACGTTTTGATTGTACGGGTCCCACCAGCGGCCGCGTTTGAATGGAATGTCGCGGCCGCGTGCTCCGCGATCGCCGTAACGATCGTATTCGGGAAACGTGACGCGCCAGCGATCCGGCGTCTCGCGTCGTTGCGGCGGCGGCGGGCCGGCCGGCGGTGTCTGCCCGGCGGCGGGCGGCGGCGCGAGAGGGATGTCGACCGCAGTATCCTTGCCGGGTTCGATGATCACGTTCTCGAGGGTGTCGCCGCGGACGATCGCGAAGTCGCCGTAGTTTTTGTCTTTATCAAACAGCGCGACGTGCGGCTGGTCCAACCCAACGCGATACGCGCCCGCACGGAGTTCAAGTGAATAACTCCCGTCGCTTCTCGTTTGCGTACGTTTTGTTTGGCGGGTGACCTGGTTGGTAACGACAACGACTGCGTTTGGGACCGGCGCGCCCGAGTCAGATCGGACCACACCTTTGAGGTGGCCGGAAGTCTGCACAAAACAACTCGCTACGATCAGTAATATGATCACGCGATTTGCCTTTTACCACAGATCAACCGGATTACACAGATAAAATTTGTGATACATTGTCCGCCGATGTGGCGTCGAATGATCTTCCTGTCGTGTGTGCTCGTCGCCGTTTATGCGGGGGCGCAACAGAGCGGGCCAATCCTGATCAGCCACGGCGATTCCACGCGCGCCATCTCTTTCGACTCCGTCACACGCCAGCGCGAACCGTTTTCAACCACTACGCAAATCAAGTTCGGCGCCGATCACGCAACGCGCATCATGCTGTTTGCCATGAACCTGAATTTGCAGCCAGGTGAAGATGCGACGGCAATCACCGCCGACGCCGAAGACGCGGCGCACAACATTTATCCGCTCGTGGTTGAAAGTACAGGCCGGGTGCCGGACCAGCCGTGGGCCACGTCGATCGTGCTGCGACTTCCGAGTGAACTACCACAGACTGGTGATGTACTCGTGCGGATTCGATATCGTGGCGTCGCGAGTAATCGCGTGCGCGTCGGCATCGGTCAGGTCGGTGGTGGACCACCGGATGACGTCAGCGCGATACCGACGCCGGGTTTGCCTGGACCATTCGAGCCGCCGGCGAACGTCGCGGCAACAAACCTGACGCCAACAGATGTTCAGACGATCATTCAACAGGCTGCATCCGCGGCCGAGGCCCTCAACAGACCAGTAACAATCGTGGTGACGGATCGCGAAGCGAACGTGATCGGTTTCTTTGCGATGACCGGTGCGCCCGCAACGTCGACCGTTCGCAGCGTCGGGACACTCGGTCGAGGACTCGAGGGTGCTGTCGTTCCGGCAGGCGACGCGGCGACGGCAAAAGCCGCGACAGCA
>JAICGQ010000408.1 GCA_025923035.1 Pyrinomonadaceae bacterium
TTTCGATAAAGCTAAGGTCCTAAAGAACGCCGAGAAATTCCTTTCCCAGGGGAAGATCAACGCAGCAATCAAGGAGTACCGGCAGATCGTTGACAACGATACTGACGATCTTACTGCCTTGAACATGCTGGGTGATCTCTACGTCCGCGCCAACAAAAAAGAAGAAGCCGTCTCCTGCTTCGAACGCATCGCCGAACACTACAGCGCGCAGGAATTCACGCTCAAAGCCATCGCGATGTACAAGAAGATCGAGCGTATCCGAACGCGCGATCCGATCGTCGCCCACAAGCTTGCCGAACTTTACGCGACGCAGGGGTTAGTCCATGACGCGCGCGCCCAGTATCTTGTCGTCGCCGACGCTTACACGCGCGCCGGAGCGAATAAAAAAGCCCTCGACGTCCTCCACAAGATCGCCGATCTCGATCCGAACAACACCGAGATCCGGCTCAAGCTCGCCGATGGTTATCTGAAAGAAGGCATGAAGCGTGAGGCGTCCGACGCGTTTGTCCAGGCCGCCAATCGTTTGCACCAGATCGGGTCCAATGATCAAGCGTTGGACGCCTACTCCAAATCCCTGCATCTCTTCCGCGACGATCGTGACGCCTTGCGCGGCTTGCTCGATACGCACATCGCCCGCGGCACCGCCGATGAAGCTGCCGAAGTGCTCGAACGTGTTGTCGAGGGACGCGAGGAAGACATCGAACTAGTCTCGATGCTGGCGCGCTCGTATCTGGAAGCGGAAGACCCGCGGGGCGCCGAGCGCGCGACTTCGTTGCTGATGGCGCGCGATGCGTCGACGTATGCGCAATACCTTCCGGTCACGCGGCTGTACTTGAAGACGGGCGAGGTGGACGAGGTCATTCGCATCCTTTCGACGATCATCGAACGCATGCTGGCCGGACGCGAAGAACGCGAGCTGCTCGAGATCGTCAACCAGGTTTTGGTTACCAACCCGGATCACGTCGGGGCGCTGCGGATGCTTGTTCGCATTCACTGGTGGCAGCGCGACATGGACGCTTTGCGCGCGGCGCTCGAACGTCTGGCGGAAGCGGCTGAAGCGTCGGAATTGATCGACGAGGAGCGCTATGCGTTGACGCAGTTGGTGCGGCTGGCGCCGGACGAGCAGCGTTACATGGACCGTCTCAACCTGCTCGGTGGTTTGCAGGAAGATCCCGTTGAAGATCTTTCAACCATGCCGGAACCCGAAGGCGAAGTTCCGGAGTTTGAGACGTTTGCGGTGGTCGACGATCAGGAAGAGATCGCTGAGCCTGAAGTGGCTTCATTTCAGGTCGACGAGTTTGAGACCAACGAAGCGCCGAGTGCTACTTTTTCTGACCCGACAGCGTCATTCGCGGATTTGAACGATGATTACGCGGAATCCGTGTTTGAACCTACCAATGCGGAACCAGTCGGGATCCAGGATTCCACTGACGAGCCTGCGCGATCGGAAACGATGATGCGGCAGGAGCTCGAAAGCGTCGACTTCTATATCGCGCAGGGTTATTCGGACATTGCGATCGACACACTCGAGATGCTGGAACGGCAGTTTGGGCCGCATCCGGAGATTCAGTCGCGACGCGAAAAGCTTGCGGGTGGCAGCGCGCCGGCGGTCGAAGCGGCCGTGTTCGAGTTTGGTGGTGCGGAAGAGACCGCGGAAGCGACTCCCGTAGTCGAGGCGATCGCGTTTGATTCCGAAACGTCGTTTGCGACGCTCGCCGAGGAGAACGATGGACATTCGTCGCCGCCGTCGCCGCCGCCTCCGGCCGTTGTAAAAGCGGCGCCGCCCAGTCCGGGGATTGATGCGGGTCTTGCCGAATTGTTCGAGGAGTTTCGCGCTGCGGAAGAAGAGGGCAGCGGTCAGGAAGATTACGAGACTCACTACAACATGGGCACCGCGTACAAAGAGATGGACTTGATGGATGAGGCGGTGCAGGAGTTTCAGACAGCGGCGAACCTCGTCAGGCCTGGTGACGGCACGTCGCGTTTCTTACAGTGCTGCAATATGCTGGGTCATTGTTTCATGCATAAGAGCATGCCGGAAGCGGCCGTTATCTGGTTCAAGAAAGGACTCTCCGCGCCGGGCCATACTGAGGACGAGTATCAGGCGCTGCGTTATGAGTTGGCGACGGCGTACGAGCAGCTTGGAGATCTCCAGCACGCGCGAGAGTTTTATACAGAGGTCCATGCGGTTGACGTTTCGTATCGCGAAGTTGCCGACAAGTTGAGTCAGTTGAAGAATAAGTGACCTTTGGTCTTTGAGCTTTGTACTTTGTTCTTTGTTCTTTGTTCGTAAACGCAAACGACCGCTTTGAGCTCAACGCTGACTAAGCAAACAAAGCACAAAGAACCAAGTACAAAGAACCAAGTACAAAAGCTCAGCAACCGGGGACCACAGACCGTAGAGTTAAAATGTCAGCGAAGTTAAGTGTCATTTTCTACATCATCCTGTGCCTGGAGATCGGCATCGTGCTCACGGTGTTGCCGTGGTGGCCGCAGGGGATGTGGGGACTCAGCGATTGGGGCAACAACTACTTCCTGTTATATGCTGCGCACAAGACCGGCATTCAGGGATTGCAAGCCGTCGTCGCCTCAGGCTGGGTGCGTGGCGCGGTCAGCGGCATCGGTCTCCTGAACATCGGAATCGCGTTTTGGGAGCTTTTCAATTTCAACCGGACGGTAGCCGCCCTCCAGCAACAGACCGCCCGCCCGATTAGGCCCGTACACAATGCCGCTCCAACTTCCACTGCCGATCATCTACGCGATCACGAGCGGCGCGACGACTACCAAAACAACTCCTGAATCTCCCGAGTTTTCCAACATTCTGCTCTTGATCGAAGCTGCGGTCGCAGCCGAACTCCCGCTGGTGCAGATACGTGAAAAGTCGCTGAACGCGCGTGTGCTTTACGAACTCACGTCACGGGCGGCGGCGATCACGCGCGAAAGCAAGACGCGACTGCTCGTCAACGATCGTTTCGATATCGCGCGTGCGGCAGGCGCCGGCGGCGTCCAGCTAACGACGCGTTCGTTGCCCGTGGACGTAGTGCGTCGTGTTTGCGGTGAAGATTTTCTGATCGGCGTTTCAACGCATTCAATGGAAACGGCATTGGCGGCACGCGCAGGCGGCGCAGATTTCGTCGTCTTTGGTCCGGTGTTTGACACTGAATCGAAGCGCGCTTTTGGTCCACCGCAGGGATTGGAAAAACTGCGCGAAGTCACGTCGGCGTTGGAGGGTTTTCCGGTGGTGGCGATTGGTGGTATCAACCTCGAGAACGTGCTGGAATGTTTTAGCGCCGGAGCAAGTGGGATGGCGGCGATAAGGTTGTTCAATGAGTAGACCAGTTGTACTGACGATTGCCGGACTCGATCCATCCGGAGGCGCCGGGATCGTCGCCGACATCAAGACGATTTATGCGCTCGGCTGTTTTCCTGCGGCGGCGATCACGTCCATCACTTATCAAAACACGACCGGCGTTTTTGGCGCTGAACATCAGACCGCCGAGACTCTGCGCGCGCAAGTCGAACCGGTGATCCGCGATCTGGATGTCGTTGCAGCAAAGACGGGCATGTTGCCGACCGCGGAGATCGTCGCCGAAGTCGCGCGATTATTCAGCGAGGAACCGCTGCAACCTCCGGTAGTCGATCCGGTGATGGTTTCGACTTCCGGACACGATCTAATCGGCGACGAAGCGTTTCAAATCCTTAAAACACGACTTCTTCCGGTTGCTCGCATCGTTACGCCAAACATTCCTGAGGCCGAGCGACTCGTCGGGTTCGCAATCGAAACCGAAGCAGACATGCGTCGAGCGGCGGAAACGATCCGCTCGCTGGGCGCACGAGCCGTCTTAGTAAAAGGTGGTCACCGCGCAATTGAACAACAGGCAATCGATCTGCTACTCGATGAAAGGGGAAACTTCGTTGAGTTTCGCGAAGACTACATCGACGTAGGTGAGATCCACGGATCGGGATGCACGTTGTCGGCAGCGATCGCTGCGGGTTTAGGCAAGGGAATGACACTGGAGGACGCGGTCCGTACAGCTAAAACTTACATTACAGAACAAATACGTGCCCTCCGATCGGCGCCGCGAGTCGGCCACGGCGCCCGACCGTTATAAGCAATACGAAATTTGGAAGTTCTTTCAAACATGTGACTCTCGCCGGAGGTCCTGTCGAAGCGCACACGAAATGTCAATCTTCTTTATAAAACATGTGACTCTCGCCAGAACTTCCATCGCGCCCAGACGAAA
>JAICGQ010000409.1 GCA_025923035.1 Pyrinomonadaceae bacterium
ACTCAACCTCGATCTGATCCAGAAACGCGTTGAAGAGATCGACGTCGACTTCTTTTCGCAACTCGAAGCGAACGACATTCTCTTCATCGACTCGAGTCACACCGTGAAGTTTGGCAGCGACGTATGTTACGAGTTTCTCGACGTGCTGCCGACACTCAAGCCCGGCGTTTGGGTACACGTCCACGACACCTTTTTCCCTCACGACTATCCCGCCGAGTGGCTGCTCAAACGGCGACTCGCGCTGAACGAACAGTACCTGTTGGAAGCGTTTCTTTCGTTCAATCGCGAGTTTCAAATCGCGCTGGCCAACCACTGGCTGATGCTGGACCACACTGCTGCAGTCAAGGAGCTATGGAACGACGACGGCGTGAGCTCCAGTTTTTGGTTTTACCGGCGTCGGGAGTCCGATGATTAGCGCCATCGTACCGACGATCGGACGCATTGATTCGCTGAACGCGTTGCTGGAGTCGCTGGCTGCGCAGACGTGTCGCGTTGACGAGGTCGTCGTGGCGAGCGCCGATCGGGAAACGTGCGAGTTTGTAAACGCGAAATGGAATTCAACGACGCTCGCCGTCCGCTGCGTTGCCGTTTCGCCGCCGAACGCCGTGCGACAACGAATGGCGGCAATCGAAATAGCGCGTGGCGAACACTTCCTGCTCCTCGACGACGATGTAGTGCTCGAACCGGATTGCGTGCAGCACATGCTCGCCACGCTCCACGCAGACGACACTGTCGTGGCAGTGACCGCCGATTTCAACAACCAGACCTGGCCCGACCCGACGCGAATCTGGCAGTTGTACCTGCGTCGTGTGCTTGGACTGCAACGCGAGCAGTGGCAGGGAAGAGTCGTTGGACCATTGCTGCGGTTTGGCTTCAATCCCGTGCCTGCGACACCGCAGACGATGGAGTGGCTGGGATCGGGAAGCAGTCTGGTTCGACGCTCTGCATTCGAGAGTATCGGCGGCTTCTCGGATTTCTTTCTGCATCGTTGCACGATCAACGAAGACGTGGATCTCGGGCTCAAACTCCAGCGCGCCGGGCGCATCGTGTTTTGTCCCGCTGCTCGCATGGCCCACCACCACGCGCCCGGTGGGCGAGTGACGCGATTTCTCGCCGCCGAAGACGATCTTTTCAATCGTTATTTCATCTTGCGTCGAACCCTTGGGCATCATTTCCTGCGCGCGTTCGGATTGGTCGCACTCTACTTCGGCGTCGAAACCACGAGCCAGTTTCTTGGCTGCGTGCGCCGGTTGAGTTTTCGCGGGTTCGTGGCGCCGTTGAGTGGCCGGCTGCGGGCGTTTGGACGCATCCTGATTAGTACATGAATTGGGTGTTTTTGGGTGATAGTCTGACGGAAGGTGTTGGCTCGAAGAGGATCAGTTACGTTAGCGAGTTGGTAACACGGATCAGATCGACTAACGGGATCAATGTTCACGAACTACGATTACGACGCGCCGACGTCGGCGGGTTTGTCGACTTCAACGTGGCCGGAAAGATGGACGTTGATGAGAGCGCGCATTCGTCGGATCTTTGGTGTTGGAACCTCGCGTGTGAGGGACAGACGATCGAGACTGATGTTCAATGGCTGCCGTTGATTCGTACGCTGCAGCCGGAGTTAGTAGTGATCTTTCGCGGTAGTTTGGAAAGCATCGTCAGGCCGGGGGCGTTTCACGATCGGAATTGGCCGTGGTGGGTGCCGTCATCGTGGAAAGGTTACGCCGCGATGGATCCGCGATGTTATTTCAGCACGACGTGGTGGCGCCAGGCGAAGCAACAGTTCGTGGACGCGTCCAAGCAACGAGTGCGCTTGAAACTTTTGCGGACTGACACGGGCCGGCCGTTGCAAGATCTCGAATCATTTAGCACGCACCTCACCGCGTTACTGCGTCGACTGCAAGCTCTCCATACGCGCGTGCTGATTCTCGGACTGTTGCCGGTCGACGACGCTCAGTTTCCCGGTTCACGTGCATATTTCGAAGTGGTTAACGCCAGGCTAAACGAGATCGCCTCCGCCGAAAGAATCGAATTCTTCGATTGGGGTTCCGAGTTGAAAGCAAGAGACACACACGAGCAGTTGTTTTATCGCGATGGCTTTCATCCAAACCTCGCGGGCGCGACGGCGCTTGCCGAGATCCTTCGCTCGCATCTATGCAAACAGTAAGCATCTCGGCAATCGTCACTGCTTACGAACGAATCGATCAGACGCTCAACACGCTGCGCATCCTTGAATCGTGTGACCCGAAACCCGACGAGATTCTCATGCACGTCGATGGAAACAACCTCGACGTTGAAAGAGCAGTTCGCCATGCGTTTCCGCAGGTAAAAATCCTGACGAGCAACGAGCGGGTTGGTCCAGGCGGTGGACGCAACAAGCTCGTCGCCGCCGCGAAACATGAATTCGTTGCCAGCTTCGACGACGATTCTTACCCGATCGACTCCGATTACTTCGCGCGCGTACGTCAACTCTTCAAACGCTTTCCCGACGCATCGATCATCTGCGCCTCGCTTTATCACGCCGGCGAGGCGATCGGCCTCGACGAGCGCAAAGCGCAATGGACCGCTGACTTCGCGGGCGGCGCCTGTGTCTACCGGCGCGATCTATTTCTCGCGGCAGGCGGATACGTACCGCTGTCTATCGCGTACGGCATGGAAGAAACGGACCTCGCGCTTCGTCTTCATTCGCACGGCGGCAAGGTTCTGTCGAGTTCGTGGCTCCGCGTGTTTCACGATACCGACTTGCGACGACATGCGGAGCCGCACGTAACTGCCGGCAGCATTGCGAACCTCGCATTGCTTGCGTATCTGCGTTATCCGGTTTCGCTGTGGTCCATCGGCGCGTTGCAGTGCATAAATCGGGTGCTCTGGCTGCTGCGACATGGGCGGCACCGCGGCATCTGGCGTGGTCTGACGATGATTCCCGGTCATCTGCGCGCGCATCGTCGTTTTCGTCTGACAGTGAGTAATCGCGCGGTGCGATCTTATCTGGCGCTGCGACGAGCACCGTCGCACGCAAGCTTGTAAATCGGAATGGTGGCGGCATCACATCCATCCTGGCTCTGTTGCCAACTCGGCGCGCGCGAACATTACGTCGTTCCGAGAGCACTTCAACAAAAAGGCCTCCTGCGCGAACTGATCACCGATTTCTGGGTACGTCCGGAATCGGCGCTGCGCTCCTTGCGAAGCGGACTGGCGGGCCGGTTTCATCCGGGCCTTTCTTCGGCGCGCATTACTGCCATGAACTTTGGCGCGTTGACCTTCGAGCTCGGCGCACGCGTAAAGGGCGCGACGGGTTGGAACCTGATCAGCAGGCGAAACGAGTGGTTTCAGCGCTCCGTGGTCCAGGAATTGAGGCGTGAGCGGCCGATAACTACTGTCTTTGCTTATAGTTACGCCGCCGAGGAAATCTTTAAAGTTGCGCGCGAACGCGGCTGGCGCGCAGTATTGGGCCAAATCGATGGTGGTCCGATCGAAGAAAAGATCGTTGCGGAAGTCACGCCTCCCGGCCACCGATCCTGGCAGCCGGCGCCCCCGGAGTATTGGCAACGTTGGCGGCGGGAATGCAAGCTCGCACATCGGATCGTGGTCAACTCCAGCTGGTCGTTGCGAACTTTGATCGACGCCGGAATTCGTCGAAAACAAATTCAAGTCATTCCCCTGGCGTTCGATCGCCCGGCGGAAGCGACTTCGTTCAAGCGTGTCTATCCTGCGGCATTCACCAGCGAACGCAAACTGCGAGTTTTGTTTCTCGGGCAGATCAACTTTCGCAAGGGCGCGGTTCAGTTATTCAACGCTGTGAAACGAATGTCAGGCGAACCGGTGGAATTCTGGTTTGTTGGACCACTGCAAGTCGACATCCCGCACGAAATTAAAGACAAGATCAAATGGTTCGGCGTTGCGCCGCGAGGCGAGACGGCTCGTTACTATCGCGACGCAGACGTTTTCATTTTGCCAACCTTCTCCGACGGTTTTGGTCTGACGCAACTCGAGGCGCAGTCGTGGAAACTGCCCGTCATCGCGTCTCAGTATTGCGGCGACGTCGTCATAGACGGAACCAACGGGCGCATTCTGGAAACTGTTTCGGGAACCGCAATCGCTGACGCTCTCTTCGAGTTACTGCGTTCACCCGAGACGCTCCGGACAATGTCCGAAAACTCGCGCGTCGACGAACGATTCAGTTTGACGTCACTCGCCGCTTCGTTAGCCGATTTGTAACGGATGCAATCGTCTGCCACCTGGAAC
>JAICGQ010000410.1 GCA_025923035.1 Pyrinomonadaceae bacterium
AGAAGTGGCGATTAAGTGTTTCCACATGGCGACTTATAGTAACGCCCCACAGCTTTCCGCAAAACAAAAAAAGGACGCTGCGAAACGCAACGTCCGATTCGTGACTTGCCATTGCAAACTTGCGAGGAGTTATCTTCGCAAAAACGTAATCTGACCGCTGAAGTTCATCACCGATACTGACGAGCGTCCATCGCCGACGTCGCCAACCAGTTTGCGACCATCCTGGTTCTTAAAATTGCTGTTCCAGAAATCGTTCAGCGCGATCTTTCTCGCGGGCGATGCTGCGACTAAACGAAACGCCGAGTTGCCGGGAATGCGAATCGTGATGTCGCCCTTGTTTGATTTGAACTCGTAAGTGCCGCCGCGCGAAAACTCGCCGTCGAAGAAGATGTTTCCGATCACGTTTTGCGCGATGACCTGCGAGGCACTGATGTTCGTCAGCTCGATATCGCCTTCAGACGAAACGTGTGCCCGCACCAGACCACCTTTGAGGTTCGCAACGCTGATGTTTCCGCGTCGCGTTTCGAGATCGACTGACGTGTTGACAGGCACCTGAAGTTTGAAATTGATGTCGCCGATATCGCTGCGGCCACGATTGTCGCTCATGACGTCGATCATCAAACATTGATCGACTTGCCTCGGGACTACCTGCGCGCCTTTTGATTCGATGGTGGCCGACAGTCGAATCTCGTCCTTGGCCCATGATTCGACGACGACGGTGCCGGAGATGTTGCGCAGTTCGACGCGCACATTCTTGCCGGCGGGAAAGCGCTTACTGATTTTTGTTTGAGCGTTGGTGACTGCGACTGCGGATAAAAAGACAAATGCGAAAACAAGGGTACCCGCTAACAGGCCAACGCGAACTCCTGCGCAGATCGCGGGACGCCAAGTTAAGAATCTCGATCTCATCGGTGTGGGGCTGCTCTCAAAACTCAACGGCAAAACAAAGCTCACGGGCAAACGGTCTTCGCTTCAGCGCGCGATCACAAATCGGAAAACTCTTTCAGCAGCGCCAGCTTGTCGTTCAGCGACTCATTGAGCATTTGTTCGGAAATCTCGTCATGGGGATTTTTCTTCAGCTCTTCCAGCGAAGTCACAACGGTCTGCTCGATCACGCGCATGTTGCGATCGAACACCTCGCGCATTTCGGGACTCCATCGCGCTTTGTTAAGTTCGACTCGCTGGTTCCAGTAGTTGATTACCTGCTGTCGTTGCCAGACGCGGTCGTTTACGTTCGAAGCTGCAGTGACACTCGATGGAGGAAGCGACACCGGGCCTGTTCCCCAGCGACGCACACCAACAACCGTCGCTAATGAAACCAGCAAAACTATTGCTGCGGTTGCAGCGGTCAACTGCGGCAGGGAAAGCTGCCAGCTACGACCCATTAATCGACCGAGAAACGAAGACCGAGGCTCAGCGTCAACCACCGATCGACTCGGCAGCTCCGCCTCGATCACGTTTCGAATGCGAAGCCATAACGCCTGTTCGTTTGGCGGCGCCTCATACTCGCCGCGGCGCGTTCGGCAAAAGCCGACTATCGACGCCAGATCCTGGCGCACGCTCTCGCAATCCAAACAATCTCTGAGGTGCGTATTAAGAAGGGACTCATCGCTACGGCTGATGCTGCCGTCAACTAGATCATGGATGAGTTCCTGACACGTCTCGCAGTTCATTGCTTACCACCTTCGTCCTGTCGCACTGACACACACATTCCGAAAATCCAACCTTTGCTGGACAGAACCTTTCGGCTGTTTTCAATCAAGGGAAGACTGCGTTTTAAGCCATGTTTTTGGAACTTGAAAAACATTGGCTGCTAGCTTCGAGGCTATTCGGCCTCCTTCTGTTGCCTGAGAAGTCCACGCAATTTCATCCTGGCTTTATGCAATTGCGACTTGGACGTTCCGACCGAACACCCGAGCATTCTGGCGATTTCCTCGTGTTCGTGCCCCTCAATGTCGTGGAGCGTGAAAACCGTCCGGTAACCTGGCGGCAATTGAGCGATCGCTTTATCGAGCGCGATTCGGTCGACCACCGGCATTGAGTTCGGGTTTTCAGTCCCTTTTACGATCTGGATCGGAGTTTCGCCGTCTTCAGTCGTCTGTTCCATGCGCACACCGCGTTTGCGGAAATGCATGAGCACTTGATTGACGGTCAGGCGGTGAAGCCAGGTCGTAAAAGCAGATTCACCCCGAAAACTGCCGATCTTTCGAAAGAGCTGTATGAAAACCTCCTGAGCGAGGTCTTCAGCCTCCGAAACATTCCCGGTCATTCGCAGGCACAGCGAGTAGACGCGGCGATTATGGCGCTGGTAAAGCTGCTCGAAGGCTGCCATGTCGCCTTGAGCGGCTTTCTGCCCCAGCTCATAGTCGTTTGTTTGCGATGTCTCGGGGTCGGCTGCGGTCACGTGCTCAGTTGCTCGGGCAAGCTGGGAAGAAATTTCACAACTTCCGGCTTGTGCGGCACGATTGTCACGCCTTTCGCCAGTTTCAAGGGAGCGGCACTTTTCCTTTAAACCAACCACGTGGGGATGCAGTGTTAGGTCCAGTACCCTCAAACGCGGCTGTGATGCGGCGCTTCGAGCGCGTCGTTGCCTTGCCCGACTCTAAAATTAGTGATTCCCTCAGCCGAATCCGCTGATTTTACGGCTGAGTTGCAGAATACGGTTTACGGGTGTTTCTGTCTACCTCAGGTCCAATAGGTCCGATCCAGCGAACGATACCCTACGGCTTCGGAGACGTGGCTCGAATTGATCTCGTCGCAGCCCTCGAGATCGGCAATGGTGCGGCTGACTTTCAGAATGCGATCGTAGGCGCGGGCTGAGAGGCCCAAACGGCTCATGGCGCTTTCGAGCATGCGTTCGCTGGTGAGGTCGATCTGGCAGTGAGTTCGGATCATGCGCGGCGTCATGGCCGCGTTTGAGAAGATCTTCTCGCCTTTAAAGCGACGCAGTTGCCGCTGGCGAGCGTTGATTACGCGGCTGCGAATGCGGGCGGAGCTGTCCGGGTCGGAAGAATCTTTACCCGCGAGTTCGCGAAACTTCACCGCCGGGACGTCGATGTGGATGTCGATGCGATCGAGTAACGGGCCGGAGATGCGACCGACGTATCGTTGAATCTGCAATGGCGAACAGCGACAGTCGCGTGTGGGGTCGTTCCAAAAACCACAAGGGCAAGGATTCATCGCGGCGGCGAGCATGAACGACGCCGGAAACGTCAACGACATCGCGGCACGGCTGATCGTCACCCGCTCATCTTCAAGCGGCTGGCGCAGCACTTCCAAAACGCTCCGATCGAATTCCGGCAACTCGTCGAGAAACAGCACTCCCTGATGCGCCAGCGACACCTCGCCCGGACGCGGCACGCTGCCACCGCCGATCAAACCAGCATCACTAATCGTGTGATGCGGAGCGCGAAACGGCCGCTCCGTAACGAGCCCCGCACGTCCCGTTAAACCAGCAACGGAATGAATCTTCGTCAACTCCAGCGCGGCGTCGAACTCAAGCGGCGGCATGATGGTCGCCAATCGTTTCGCCAGCATCGTCTTGCCCGAGCCTGGTGGACCGATGAGGAGTATGTTGTGCGCGCCGGCGCTGGCGATTTCGAGAGCGCGTTTCGCAGACACCTGGCCGCGGACCTCTTTGAAGTCGACGCTGTACGTTTCTGTTCGAGCGAGGATCTCGGCCGGATCGACAAGCAGAGGCGCAGGTGGATGGTCCGAACGCAGGTCGGCAACGAGGTTGACAGCGGTGCGCAAGTCGGCGACCGGATACACATTGACGCCTGACACCACGGCTGCCTCTTTCGCATTCTCTTCCGGCAGGATCAGGTGACGAATCGAGGCTTCGCGCGCGAGAATGGCGATCGGCAACGCGCCCTTGATCGCGCGCACTCGCCCGTCGAGTGACAACTCACCAACGCACAGGATGTGAATCAGATTCTGAGCTTCGGCGAGATCGCCGTTGACGCCGAGGATCCCCAACGCGATCGGCAGATCGAAACTTGCGCCCTCTTTACGCACGTCGGCAGGCGCGAGATTGATCGTCGTCTTTTGCAAGGGAAACCGGTAACCGCAGTTTTGGATCGCGGCACGAATGCGTTCGCGCGACTCCCGAACAGCGGCGTCCGGCAGACCAACGATCGTTACTGACGAAACGGTGTCGCTGTCGGTACGAGTGGACGCGACATCGACCTCGATATCTACGAGGTCGGCGTCGATTCCATAGACT
>JAICGQ010000411.1 GCA_025923035.1 Pyrinomonadaceae bacterium
CTAAAGAGAAGCTTGACCCTCACCCCCCGGCTGGAATTTAACAATCCACCAACGTTCGTTTGTGGGATTCCCTGAATGTTTAGCCGGAGTAGTAGGCTGGAATTTAACAATCCACCAACTGTCGTTGGTGGGATTCCGTGAAGCTTTAGCCGGAGTGGTAGGCTGGAATTTAACAATCCACCAACTGTCGTTGGTGGGATTCCGACGGTTAGAGGCCAGCGTACTGCTGAGAGGCCAGCTTACTGCTGAGAGGCCCAGCTTACTGCTAGAGGCCAGCGTACTGCTGAGAGGCCAGCGTACTGCTGAGAGGCCAGCTTACTGCTGAGAGGCAGCCAACTGCGAGGCCAGCTTACTCATTACTCGACGCTGACCCGGACGTCATGCTCGTTGGCTCGTCGAGGTATTTCTTCAGCCAGCCGTGAACTTCCTGGTAGAAGTAGCGGCTGTTTTCACCTTTCAGTATCCAGTGGTTTTCGTCCGGCCAGACGATCAGGCGGCTGGGAATGCGCAGCCGTTGCAGCACGCTCCAGTTTTCCAATGTTTGATTGAGCGGCACGCGGAAGTCGTTCTCGCCGACTGAAAGCAGGATCGGCGTGCGGAAGTTTGCTGCGAACCGGATCGGATTCTGCTCGCGCCAGACCGGGCCCTGTTCCCAAACCGGCCCGCCATTGTTGACCTCACGCGAATAGATCACGTCGCTCGTACCCCATTGCGATTCCAGATTGATCAAACCGGCGTGACTGATCAGCGTCTTGTAACGCGTCGTCGTTGCCTGCATCCAGTTTGCGAGATGCCCGCCATAGCTCGCGCCCGCCGCGGCCTGGCGCGATCCGTCGATAAAGGGATAAAGCCGGATCGCCTCGTCGGCGCCTTCGTTGATCTCGTTTCCTGGTCCTTTGAACGGATCGCCCTGAATGCTTTGCGCGAACGCTTCACCGAATCCCGTCGAACCGGAATAGTTTGTCAGCAGGACGACGTAACCGGGGCGCGCGAGCAGGAAATAATTCCAGCGCAGTCCCCAGTTGTCGCGCCACATACTGTGTGGACCACCGTGCATCAGCACGAGCAGCGGGTATTTCTTGCGTTCGTCGAAGTTGGCCGGCAGCGCGATCATGTTGTGAATGCGTTTGCCGGCTTTGCTGGTAAACCAGAAGTGACGCAGCGGTTGCCAGTCGATCTTCGCGACCTGTTCCGTGTTGAATGACGTGAGCGGTTGCTGAGTCCTGGAAGTGAGATCGAGCCGGAACAGTTCCGGGGGATTGATCGCGCTTTCCCAGTTCGCGATCAGGATCGGCGACGATGCTTTCGCGGGGATGCGCAGGTTTGTGTAGACGCCCTTGGTCATGTCCAGCGCGAGCGTGACGTCACCGCCGTCCGCCGGAAGGGTAAAGAGTTTTTCGTTTCCGGCTTCTTCGGCCGTCAGGTAGATCGAACGACTGTCCGGCGTGAACGCGAAGCTGCCGACTGAGCGATCGAATTTGGCGGTGAGGGTTGTTGGCTGACCGGGATCTGGCCACGCGAACTTTGCGAGTCGATCGAGGTTGTAGGTTTTCGTTGGCGATTCAACTTCGATCAAGGCGTACAGCGCTTTTCCGTCCGGACGAAAGGTCGGTCTGGTGAAACTGTCGTCACTGGTCGTTAATCGCACGGGCTCTCCGCCGCACATACAAACCTTAAAGAGCGACGTATTTGTGCTTGCGTAAGCAGCGCGATCTCTCGTCGTGCTCGCAACGAAGACGAGTCCGGAGCCATCCGGCGTCCAGACAGGATCGAGCTCTTCCCCGGAGTCGGTAGCGCGACCCGCAAAACCACGTTCGTTGGCGAGGTTAGTTTGGGCAAGCAGGTCGATCGCTTTGGCGCGCGGTTGCAATTCCTGGACGAACAGGTGGACCTGCGTATCTTCAAGCCACTTGTCCCAGTTGCGAATCGGAAACCGTTCGTAAACGCGCGCGCGATACTTCTGCGCTTTGCGATCGGCGGCGATCTTTTTGTTTGCGTCATCATCAGCGGCGCCGGGGAAAACCGTGCTGACAAAAGCCAGCGCTTTGCCGTCAGGCCGCCATTGCGGTGATCGTGCGCCGGTTGAAAGCGAAGTTATTCGCACTGCTTCGCCGCCGTTTGCGACGTCCAGGATATAAATCTGACTTACTTCGTCGCCTTCACGTCGCGCCCCGAAAGCGATCTGGCGACTGTCGGGACTCCACGCGACGCCACTCTCCCCGCCCTTGCTGGACGTCAACCGTCGCGGCTTTGTGTTTCCGTCCGTGGAAACGATCCACAGATCCGACACCTGATCCTTTTCGTCGTAAGCCGGTTCAACCAATGAGAACACCACCCACTTGCCATCCGGACTCGGCACTGGTGCGCCAACACGTTTCATCATCCACATCGATTCGTGCGTCAGTGGCACTTTGTTCGTTGCCGTCTGTGCGCTTACGCACACTGAAGCGCTCGCGACTAGCGCGACAACGATGACCAGCATCGACACTCCGGACGCGGATCTGCTGAAGCGTTCAGTAGACATTGAGTGATCCTCCTGTGGAACCAACGGGTTGGTGGCTTAAGAACCGTAAGGCGAAATAATACCGGAGCGCAGCGCCAGCCGCCAGGCTCTTTAACAAATGAACACTAACGTTATGTTCTCTTGAGGGGATTGAGTTGAATCACGTCTATTACGTGTCCTAATCAAGGGGGGAGCTTATGGTGGCCATCGACGAACGCCGTGAAACGTACAGACGCAGGGAAGATATCTATCGCAAGGCGATCGAAGACATTCGCGACTACGCGATCTTCATGGTTGACGCCGACGGCCTCGTCACCGATTGGAACCAGGGCGCGCAGCACATACTCGGTTACAAGGAAGAAGAGATTGTCGGCACGGACGCGGCCCTGTTCTTCACGGTTGAAGACCGAAGGAAGAATGTGCCGCAAAAAGAGATGGAGACCGCCGCGACCCTGGGCCGAGCGGAAGACGAACGATGGCATGTTCGCAAAGACGGGTCTCGTTTCTGGGCGAGCGGCGTGGTCACGCCCGCGCGCGATTCCGGCGGCACGCTAATCGGGTTCTCGAAGGTCATGCGCGACATGACCGAGCGCAACAAGTTAACGGAGGAACGCGATCGCTTCTTCGCCGTATCGATGGACCTGTTGTGCATTGTTCATTTGGACGGACGATTCCAGCGAGTCAATCCGGCGTTCCAGAAGGTGCTCGGTTATTCTGAAGAGGAACTCTTGTCGATGACCGTGTTTGAGTTGCTCCATCCCGATGACCTTTCGAATACGATTCTCGAATACGAGAAGCTTTCACACGGACATCCCACGCAGCACATGGAAAACCGTTTGCGGTGCAAGGACGGGGATTACCGGTGGCTTGCATGGAGCTACTTCCCGGTTCCCGAAGATGGGTTGCTGTTTGGCGTCGGGCGCGACACGACGGAGCGGCGACAGTTGAGTGAGATCCTGCGTCTGCGCGCGGAAGAACTGGAAAACGCGAACCGCATCAAGGATGAGTTTCTGGCCACTATGTCGCACGAGTTGCGCACGCCGTTGACGTCCATACTCGGATGGTCCAGGTTGTTGGATTCGAACCAACTGACGGACAAAGAGAAGAGCCGTGCGGTGCACATCATTCAGCGCAACGCCGAAGCGCAGGCGAAATTGATCGAAGACCTGCTTGACGTTTCGCGCATCATTACCGGGAAGTTGAAGATCGATTTTCAGCCGGTATCGTTTGCGGCGATTACCGAGAGCGTGGTGAGTTCGTTGCGGCCTGTCGTCGATGCGAAGCAGTTGGAACTCGAGACTTCGATCGATTCCACGGCGGGCGCGACCTTGGGTGACCCGGCGCGTTTGCAGCAGATCGTCACGAACCTGCTTTCGAATGCGATCAAGTTTACGCCTAGTGGCGGAAGAATACTGGTCTCGTTGCAGCGGCATGATGGGCACGTGCAATTGAGAGTGAAGGACACCGGAGTAGGTATCGACGCCGAGCACTTGCCGCACATATTCGAGCGGTTCCGGCAGGTGGATTCATCGAACGTTCGCGCGCATGGCGGGCTGGGTTTGGGGTTGGCGATCGTGGAGTATCTGGTGCGTCAGCAGGGGGGAACGGTTACAGCGGCGAGTGCGGGTATAGGCAAGGGAGCGAGTTTTACGGTTGAGTTTCCGTTGACGACGTCTGAAGCGATCAGCAGTGATCTAA
>JAICGQ010000412.1 GCA_025923035.1 Pyrinomonadaceae bacterium
CGTCGCTGATCTCCGCTTGCGCATCAGATCGAGCGCAACTTTGCGAACTTCATCGTCAAGATCTGCGTTTTCGCCTTCGCCCACGATCAGACGCGGGGCTCCGCCTTTTAACGGAGTGACGATCGCGACGGTTTTGCCTTGATCTATTGCCGATCGAACGGCGCGATAAGTTTCGACGAGCGCGTTGTTCGGTGTCGTGAGATCGAACGGCTCGATCAGCACATCAAGACTTCCGGCGCATGACAGACCAAGCTCCCACGCGTCTTCGTCGCCTAAATCAACTTGCAGCAGCCGCGGCTGCGACGTCGCCAGCGCTTGCTCAGCGTCAGCGATCACACGCGCATCCACGCACCCGCCAATCGTTACCGAACCGAGTATGCGTCCCTCTTCGCCGACCCACATCTTCGCACCCTCGCGCTTCGGACTCGTCCCGCGCGTGCCGACCAGCGTGGCCATCGCGACACGCTTTTCGACCTTCGCGAGTTTCTCGAGATCGGTGAACAGTTCGTCCATAAGCTACAAAATAAGGTGCGGTTCGAGCGCGCGCAGACTCGCAAGATCGTGCGCGGGCGCGAACACGTCGATGTGCGGCAGCGCCGCCTGCATGCCCCGCGTGAGTGGTTCGTACGCCGAACTTCCGAGCAGCGGGTTCAACCAAATGACTCGCCCCGCGCGTCTCTGCAACTGCGACAGCGCGCGCGCCAATTGCTCCGGCTCGCCCGTGTCCCACCCGTCGCTCAGAACAATCACTACCGTACGCTTATCGATGCGCCGAAGCCACTCGGCGTTGAACGCCGCGAGACTTTCGCCGATGCGCGTGCCTCCCGACCACCCGCGTACTTTCGCCGCCAGACGCTCGAGCGCGTGCTCGTACGTTTTGTTTCTTAAATGACCGGTGATTCGCGACAGCGACGTCGCAAAGACAAACGACTCGACTTTCGCAAAACTGTTTTGCAGGCCGTAAATGAACTGCAACAACAGCCGGCTGTAAAGGTCCATCGACCCCGAAACGTCGCAGATCACGACGAGCTTCGTGCGCTTCGGTTTGCGTTCTTTGTATGAAAGTTCGATGAGCTCCCCGCCGGTTTTCAATGACTGCCGCAGCGAGCGACGCAGGTTGATCCGTGATCCACGTCGAACCGGTCGCCAGCGGCGACTCGGATTCTTTGCGAGTCGCTTCACGATGCGACGCGCAACACGCGCGACGTCATCAAGATCTTCTTTGCCAAACGAACTGAAATCTTTTTCGGCGGCCGACTCGCCTTCGCTGGCGCCGGGGACTTTGATGGGTTCGCTATCCTCAGCCGGCGCGGCGCCCCAGTTTTCGAGAAAATACGCCAGCCCACGCCGCGGCGCTCCCGGCCTCACTTGCAGAGTAGTTTTCGAGAGACCTTCACGTTCGACGTGCTTCTCCGGCGTGTTGTCCCAGTACCTGCCGAATAATTGTTCGAAGATGGGAAAGTCGTCGACGCGCGAGGTGAAGATGCTGCGCAGACTCAGAAACACTTCTTCACGATCAGCTTGATCGATTACGGAAAATGCCGTTGCGCCGGTGACGACCTCCGACGGTGTCACGGCAACGCCGTGTTCCCTCAACGCACGGCCAAGTAAAACAACGTCCTTCTCGTTCATCCGTGGTTTGAATCGAACTGAGCTTTGAACGCGGCGATGTCCGCGTCGTCCTTGAGGAAACAACCGATCGTCTCGTCCAAAACCTCGCGGTCCACCTGCGTCGCATTCAACGCGACCAGCGCGGTGGCCCAATCGAGCGTCTCCGCCACGCCAGGCACCTTCGACAGACTCATCGTCCTCGTCCGCTGGATGATCTTCGTGACGTCACGCGAGAGGATTTCGCTGATCGCCGGAACACGCGCGTGTACGATCGCCAGTTCTTTTTCGAGCGACGGATAGTCGATCCAGTGATACAGACAACGACGCCTCAGCGCATCCGACAGATCGCGCGATCGATTGGAAGTCAAGATCACGTGCGGACGATGCGTCGCCGTGATCGTGCCGATCTCGGGAATCGTCACTTGAAAATCGGAAAGCACTTCGAGCAGGAACGCTTCAAACTCTTCATCACTGCGATCGATCTCGTCGATCAGCAACACCGGCGCGCGCTCCTGTTCGGTGATCGCCTGCAACAACGGGCGTTTCAGCAAAAACGCCTCGCTGAAGATCGTCGCTTCCTTCTCGGCTTCGGGAATCGGCGACGATTCTTCAAGCTTGATGTGCAGCAACTGGCGCGGGTAGTTCCATTCGTAAAGAGAAGTCGTGGCGTCGAGACCTTCGTAGCATTGCAAACGAATGAGCTTGGTGTTCAGTGCTTGCGCAAGGACTTTGGCGATCTCGGTCTTGCCCACGCCGGCGGGACCTTCGACGAGCAGCGGTTTGCCGAGCGTCATCGACAAGTACAACGCGGTCGCGACGGCAGCGTCGGTAACGTAGACCTGCTCTTCCAGGAGGCGTTTGATCTGTTGAACTTCTGCTCTCAATCGTTGGTCCCAGTCCTTTGTGAAGAAGCGATGCGTTCGCGCGCGCGCGCAAAGTCTTCGCGTGTGTTGATGTCCTCCGGGAAGGGAAGCGCCAATTGGACCACCAGCAGCGAGCTCGCGTGCGCGTCAACCAGTTTCCAGGCAGCTTTGTCGCCGTGAAGAGTTTCGAGTTGATCGAACAGCGATCGCGCGAAGATCATCGGATGGCCTTTGCGCCCTTGATACGAACACAGCGCAATCGGCGTATCTGAATTTCGCCATTCTTCGGCGAGAGCGTTGATGATTTCAGGCGTAATCCCCGGCTGGTCGCCGAGAATGATCATGATCGCGTCTGAACGCGAAGCGAGCGCCGCGATGCCGGCGCGATACGACGACGCGCAGCCTTCAGTAAAAACCGGGTTCTCGACAACTTGCGCCTTCCCGAAGTCGACGCGCTCGCGGATCTCGTCAGCGGCGCGGCCGAGAACGACAACCACTTCATCGAGTTGTCTTGCCCGTTGGACCTGACGGACGACCCAACCGAGTAGAGTTGTATCAGCGAATGGTAGAAGTTGTTTGGGTTCGCCGAACCGTTGGGAAGCCCCGGCGCCAAGAATCAATCCGGAGATGAACTTCCTCATGGTCTATCGAACGTTTCCTTGCAGCGCAGGCAACAGAAGTAGATGGTCCTGCCTTCGTAAACCGATGTGTATTTCGCGGTCGCAGTGGCGACGGTCATACCGCAGATCGGATCGATTGCTTCCGCTGTAGTTGCGATTGGTAGTTCTAAAGCTGGTCGAGCTGGTTGAGCTCTTCGGAGTTGTATCATCTCCGCGATCACGCTCAACGCGATTTCCGGCATCGTTTCGCCACCAAGCGCGAGTCCTGCAGGACATTTAATCAATCCAATCTGTTCATCCGTGTAGCCTTTTTCGCGCGCGTAATCAAAAAGCGCCTTCGATTTCTTCTCGCTCGCTACCAATCCAAAATACTTTGGTTTCGACCCGAGCACCGAAAGCAAACCTTCTTCGTCACCGTTGCCCATCGTCGCCACGACAACGTAGGTCTTCTCATTTATTCGACTCGGATCCGAGATAACTTTAAACTCCAGCATCTCGCCGAGTTGCGCGACAGTTTCGGCCACAGGCGAATCACCAACAATCAACAGTTCCGGTTTTGGCAAAACGGGCTCCAGGTAAATCTCCAGCGAACCACCACCTTCACACGTCATCCGGTACGACTCGACGCCCTTCCAATCATCGGCGTGCGCCGCATCCGGACTGATGCTCAACAGCTTCGGTTCACCGGTCTGCAATGCTTGCTGCGCTTCGCGCAACACGATCGGCTGCACACACCCACCGCCGACCCAGCCGCTGATCGATCCGTCCGACTTGATGATCGCACGCGAACCAGGCTTTGCCGACTGCGGACTCTTGTAAGCGACGACGGTCGCCAGAACGAACGGCTCGTCTCGCGCTCGCAACTCCAACGACTCGTCGAATACGTCACTCACAGCGCTTTACTCTTTCACACCCGCATCGCGCAAAAGCTTCCACACTTTCGCCGGCGTGATCGGGATGTCGATATGTCGCACGCCGAGATGCCACATCGCGTCGACCACGGCGTTGACGATCGCGGCCGGCGCACCGACGGTCGCGGATTCACCGACGCCTTTCGCACCGAGTGGATGATGCGGCGACGGCGTC